>CANCAO010000087.1 GCA_947374105.1 Comamonadaceae bacterium
CGCAGGCTGCTGTGGGCCAACTCATCGCTGCGACCCAAGGCGCGCAGCACATAGCTGGGCTCTAGAGATGCAGAGGTGCAAGCGGAACCACTAGACACCGCCAACCCCTTGATACCCATGATGAGCGACTCACCCTCTACATAGTTGAAGCTCATGTTCAGGTTGTGCGGGACGCGCTTTTCGGCATGGCCATTGATGAAGACCTGCTCAATGCCTTGCAGGCCTTTGAGCATGCGGTCATGCAGGGCCTGGATGCGTTTGTTCTCCTCATGCATCTCTTCCTTGGCAATGCGGTAGGCCTCACCCATGCCCACACACTGGTGGGTGGGTAGCGTGCCTGAGCGCATGCCGCGCTCATGACCACCACCGTGCATTTGTGCCTCAATGCGGATGCGCGGTTTGCGGCGCACGTACAACGCGCCAATGCCTTTGGGGCCATAGGTTTTGTGGGCGGTCAGGCTCATCAAATCCACCGGCAGACTCGTCATGTCAATGTCCACACGACCCGTTGCCTGCGCGGCGTCCACATGGAAGATCACGCCCTTCTCGCGGCAAATCGCACCGATGGCGGTGATGTCCTGGATGACGCCGATTTCGTTATTGACAAACATGACGCTGGCCAAAATCGTGTCGGGGCGAATGGCGGCTTTGAACACGTCCAAGTTCAACAGACCATCTTCTTGCACGTCGAGGTACGTCACCTCAAAGCCCTGGCGCTCCAGCTCGCGCATGGTGTCCAACACGGCTTTGTGCTCGGTTTTTACGGTGATGAGGTGCTTTCCTTTGGTTTTGTAAAAACCGGCGGCGCCTTTGATAGCCAGGTTGTTGGACTCGGTAGCACCGGAAGTCCAGACGATCTCGCGCGGATCGGCGTTGATGAGTGCCGCCACGTGGGCGCGCGCTTTTTCAACGGCGGCTTCAGCTTCCCAGCCCCAAGCGTGGCTACGCGATGCCGGGTTGCCAAAGTGCTCGCGCAACCAAGGAATCATCGCGTCCACCACCCGAGGGTCGCAGGGGTTGGTGGCGCTGTAGTCCATATAGATGGGGAAATGAGGGGTCTGGTCCATGGTCAATTCACTATTGGAGAAAAAATAAAGTTTAGAAATCAAATTTTAGAAAATACATTGCCCACATTACCCAAGGCAAACACAGAATTCGGCGCATTAATGCGAATCGGCTTGAGTACAGGCATTGCAGAAATGGCACGTTTCATATTTGGCTTTTCCTCAATCAGGACGCCTTTTGCCATCTGCTCATCCACCAGCTTTTGCAATGAAACCGAACTCAAAAACTCCACCATACGGTCATTGAGCGAAGCCCACAGCTCATGCGTCATGCAACGACCCGCCTCACCTAGGCAATTCTCTTTTCCACCGCACTGCGTGGCATCAATCGGCTCGTCCACCGATAAGATGATGTCAGCCACAGTAATAGCAGACGCCTTACGCGCCAAGCCATAACCGCCACCGGGACCACGAGTGGACTCTACAAGTCCATGACGGCGCAATCTGCCAAACAATTGCTCTAAGTAAGAGAGCGAAATCTGCTGACGCTGGCTGATGGCAGCTAGCGTCACGGGGCCATTATTTTGGCGTAAAGCCAGGTCAATCATGGCTGTGACCGCAAAACGGCCTTTTGTGGTGAGTCGCATTTGAAACTCCTTATGTCAAAGGGTTCGTCGGGTAGATAACCGACTAGATGAGTCAAGTATACCAAAAACCACGCAATTTGCTCGGGTACTCCACGTTTGAGGTCAGAGCACCGGGTCTTTCCCAGCCGCACCAAACGCCTGCGCCTTGAGCTGCCCAAGCTGGTCTCGCACTCGGGCCGCCTTTTCAAACTCCAGGTTACGGGCGTGCTCCATCATCAACTTCTCCAGCCGTTTGATTTCACGGGCGATGTCTTTCTCGCTCATGTCCTCCACCTTGGCGCGTTGCAGCGCGTCCTGCTCCAGTCGCTCGGCCTCGCGTCCGGCTTTTTCGCTGTACACCCCGTCGATCAGGTCTTTGACCTGCTTGACGATGCTGCGCGGCGTGATGCCGTGCGCCAGGTTGTGTTCGACCTGTTTATGACGCCGACGTTCCGTCTCGCCAATGGCTTTTCGCATGGATTCGGTGATTTTGTCGCCATACAAAATGGCCCGGCCATTCAAATTGCGCGCCGCCCGGCCTATGGTCTGGATGAGGGAGCGCTCTGAGCGCAAAAATCCCTCCTTGTCCGCATCCAGAATCGCCACCAGCGACACCTCGGGGATGTCCAGCCCTTCGCGCAGCAGGTTGATGCCCACCAGCACGTCAAACGCGCCCAGCCGCAGGTCACGCAAGATTTCCACCCGCTCCACCGTGTCCACATCACTGTGCAGGTAGCGCACCTTCACGCCGTTGTCACTCAGGTAGTCGGTCAACTGCTCGGCCATGCGCTTGGTCAGCGTGGTGATGAGTACGCGCTCGTGCTTATCCGCGCGGATGCGGATCTCTTGCAACACATCGTCCACCTGGGTGCTGGCGGGGCGCACTTCGATCTCCGGGTCCACCAGCCCGGTGGGGCGCACCAATTGCTCCACCACCTTGCCGGTGTGCTCGTTCTCCCAATTGCCCGGCGTGGCCGAGACAAACACGGCCTGGCGCATTTTGGTTTCAAACTCTTCGAACTTCAGCGGGCGGTTGTCCAGCGCGCTGGGCAGGCGAAAGCCGTACTCCACCAGCGTGGTCTTACGCGCCCGGTCGCCGTTGTACATGCCGCCAAACTGGCCGATCAGCACATGGCTTTCGTCCAGAAACATCAGCGCGTCTTTGGGCAGGTAATCGGTCAACGTGGCGGGTGGCATGCCCGGCGCAGCACCCGAGAGGTGGCGCGTGTAATTCTCAATACCCTTGCAGTGGCCTACCTCGCTCAGCATTTCCAGGTCAAACCGGGTGCGTTGCTCCAGCCGCTGCGCCTCCACCAATTTGCCCATGCTCACCAGTTCCTTGAGGCGGTCCGACAGTTCGACTTTGATGGTCTCCACCGCGGCCAGCACCCGGTCACGCGGGGTGACGTAATGGCTGCTCGGGTACACCGTGAAACGCGGCAGTTTTTGCCGGATACGCCCAGTCAGCGGGTCAAACAGTTGCAGGCTTTCAATCTCATCGTCAAACAACTCAATGCGCAGGGCCATCTCGCTGTGCTCGGCCGGAAACACATCAATCGTATCCCCGCGCACGCGAAACTTGCCGCGTGAAAAATCCATGTCATTGCGCTGGTACTGCATGCGCACAAGTTGGGCAATCGCATCGCGTTGACCCATTTTGTCGCCGGCACGCAGCGTCATCACCATCTTGTGGTAACTCTCGGGCTCGCCAATGCCGTAAATGGCCGAGACGCTGGCAACGATCACCACGTCGCGCCGCTCCATCACGCTTTTGGTGCAAGACAAGCGCATCTGCTCGATGTGCTCGTTGATGGCGCTGTCTTTCTCAATGAACAGGTCGCGCTGCGGCACATAGGCCTCGGGCTGGTAGTAGTCGTAATAGCTGACGAAATACTCCACCGCGTTCTTGGGGAAAAACTCCCGAAACTCACTGTACAACTGCGCTGCCAGCGTCTTATTGGGAGCAAAAACGATTGCAGGACGGCCCAAACGCGCAATCACATTGGCCATGGTGAAGGTCTTGCCCGAGCCCGTCACCCCCAGCAGGGTTTGGAACACCTCGCCATCGTTGATGCCCTCGACCAACTGGTTAATTGCCTCAGGCTGGTCGCCTGCGGGCGGGTAGGGTTGAAACAGCTCGAAGGGGGAGCCAGGGAAATGCACGAATTCCCCCGGCACAGGCTGCTCAGGCAAGGCTTCCAAATCTGCGACATCTGCCAAATCTGCTGAAACGGGAAGTGAGGGGGTGGACATGTAGGTGGCTTCAATTCAAAAATGACAGGACTAAGAGCGAGATAACGACAGGCAACCTTGGATTATCGCGAGTCATCTGACAGGGCGGATGCCGGTAAAATACGCCCTGTAATTTTTTGCTTCCTCACTCATCTTCAGGATCCTCTTTCATGTCTCTCTTTTCCGCTGTCGAAATGGCCCCTCGTGACCCGATTTTGGGTTTGATTGAGCAATTCAACGCCGACACCAATCCCAACAAGGTCAACCTGGGTGTAGGCGTTTATTTTGATGACAACGGCAAGCTGCCGCTACTGCAATGCGTACAGGCTGCCGAAAAAACCATGATGGAAAAGCCCACGGCACGCGGTTACCTGCCGATTGACGGCATTGCCGCGTATGACTCTGCCGTAAAAGCACTGGTGTTTGGCGCAGACTCTGAGCCAGTGAAATCAGGCCGGGTGGCCACGGTGCAGGGTATTGGTGGCACGGGTGGCTTGAAGATTGGGGCCGATTTCTTGAAGAAGCTCAACCCCAGCGCCAAGATTTTGATCTCTGACCCCAGCTGGGAAAACCACCGCGCCCTGTTCACCAGCGCGGGCTTCACGGTGGAGAGCTACCGCTACTACGACGCGGCCAAGCGCGGCATTGACTTTGACGGCATGCTGGCCGACATCAGCGCCGCCCCCGCAGGCACCATCATCCTGCTGCACGCCTGCTGCCACAACCCCACGGGCTATGACATCACCGCTGCGCAATGGAACCAAGTGATTGCGGCCATCAAGGCCAAAGCCCTCGTGCCCTTCCTCGACATGGCTTACCAGGGCTTTGGCAACGGCATTCAGGAAGACGGCGCAGTCATCGGCAAGTTTGTCGACTCCGGCCTGGACTTCTTTGTCTCCACCTCGTTCTCCAAGAGCTTCAGCCTGTACGGCGAGCGCGTGGGTGCTTTAAGCGTGCTGTGCCCCAACAAGGACGAAGCCGACCGCGTGCTGAGTCAGCTCAAAATCGTGATCCGCACGAACTACTCCAACCCGCCCATCCACGGTGGTGCTGTGGTAGCGGCCGTGCTGGCCAACCCCGAGTTACGCGCCCTGTGGGAGCGCGAGCTGGGCGAGATGCGCGTGCGCATCAAGGCCATGCGCCAGAGCCTGGTGGACGGCCTCAAAGCGGCAGGCGTCAAGCAAGACATGAGCTTCATCACCAGCCAGATCGGCATGTTCAGCTACTCAGGCCTGTCTAAAGATCAGATGGTGCGCCTGCGCAATGAATTCGCCGTCTATGGCACGGACACAGGCCGCATGTGTGTGGCGGCCCTGAACAGTCACAACATCGGCTACGTCTGTCAAGCCATTGCCAAGGTCGTGTGACACGACGCCACCCCCGAAAAGACCGACCGACTCCCACACGTCAGTCGGTCTGATGGGCCTAGAAGTGGTACCGTGCACCTAGGGCCAGATTGGTAATACGATCCCGGCCACTGTTAGAAAATTTGAGGAAGTGCTCGTCGTACTGTAGTACGCCTGACCACTGCGGGTTAAACGCATATTCAGCGCCCACGCCATAAGTCCAATCGAAACCGGTCTCGCTGCTGGCTGTGATTCCTGATCCGGCCGCTGAGGACACATCGGTACGGCCGTAGAGGGTCCCCACTTTTCCCAGCAAATTGAACGCGCCACTGATCGGCATACGGCCAATAAGGCTCAGGTTGATGCCATCCGCCTTGGTTCTGCCACCAGCCCGGTTAATGCTCCCAAAATCGATATAGCCAAGCTCAAAACCCATAGTTTTGTTATTGAAATAACTTCCTGCATAAATGTTGTATGCCGTCGTATTTTTATCCGATCCAAAGAGGCCTGTTCCGTTATTGACCCGCGAAAAATCGGACTGCCCCGCATTCAGGCCCATGTAGCTATTTGCAGTGCCGTACATAGGTGCATGGTTGTTACCGTATGACTCTGCACTTTGCGCCTGAACAACAGGCATAGTGGCCAACGATGCCACTGCGACGAACAGGTTGAACATCAAGCGAGGCGACACCTTGGCAGCGCATCCTTGCGCAAGCTGAAGAGACTTCTGATTTGACATGGTGAATGATTCCCAATTAAAGAATGTTGATGGATTGACGTGGAATTTGCATGCCGCTCAAACGCTTTGATCGTCATGACACCTCACCATAGGTCGCTGTGCGTCATTCGACAGTGTGCCAACGAACATTGGAAGAATTCCCTGACATACAAGCGTCAGGGGCACCCGGTTGACCGGTTCTTTATGTGCAAAAACAGACAGACTGCATCCTCAAAGACTTCAACAATGAACAGTCCTTCGCTCTTGGTGGAGAGTGATCAGTTTTCCACTTTTTGAAACCCCACTCTTAACAGTTCTGAATATCCCTGTGAATTTCAAAATCGCAAAAAATCAACCCAACTCGGCCGGAGTAAATTCAATGAAAATTGGACTTAAAAAAATACGCTCAAGGTCATGCCGGTCTCGATGGCACTTGTTGCTGGGATAGCGATGGCTCAATCGAATCAGCGCGTGGTGGCCGATGAGAAACAATTGAACGCGGATCGCATCACCCTGAAAACCGATAAATTTCCGGAAAAATGGCCGCTGAATCCAAAGACGCCACGAAGGTGAATGAAGACAAGCGTGACATCAAGGACGAGAAAACCATCATTGGGAGCGACAAGGCGGGTTCACTTCAGAAGAAAGAAGATGAAGGCGGACAAGTCACCTTTGACTAAAGACCAGATGGTGCGCCTGCGCAGCGAATTTGCCGTGTACGGTACCAACACGGGCCGCATGTGCGTGGCGGCGCTGAACAGCCACAACATTGGCTATGTTTCCCTGGCCATTGCCAAAGTCATCTAAGACGCCAGGGGCGATCTAAAGCTTGTTTTATCGCCCCAAGCCGTGCCTTTTTAGGCACTTCACCTTAACTTAATCGCGCTACAACTGTTATATTGCAGTGCAGCAATTTAACAAAGGTGAATTCATCATGTGGTATCAACTTTATGAATCCCAGCGCTCCAT
>CANCAO010000088.1 GCA_947374105.1 Comamonadaceae bacterium
CAGGCCTACCGAGCCCAGCAGCACGCTAGCCACCAAGAAAAACACGACAAATCGAATAGCCCAGGTTCGCACAGCGTCATTCAGCCCTGAGGCTCCTCATGAAATGGAGTGGCGATGATAATTCACCCCATGAACCACACACTCACCGGAATCGCCCTCCTGCCCCATTTGGGCCTCATTCGCGTGGCGGGCGAAGACGCCACCGCCTTCTTACAAGGCCAGCTCACGCAAGACTTTGTCCTGCTCGGCTTGAGCGAAGCGCGACTCGCCGGGTTTTGCTCGGCCAAAGGGCGCATGCAGGCCAGCTTTATTGGCTTCAAGCGCAACCCCACTGACATTTTGCTGGTGTGCAGCCGCGACCTGCTGGCGCAAACGCTCAAGCGCCTGTCCATGTTCGTGATGCGTGCCAAGGTCAAACTGAGCGATGCGACAGAGGAATTTTCTTTACTTGGCTTGGCTGGAGTTGCTATCAACAATATAGCTGGTCATGCACATTCTTCCTGGTCTAAAGCCGATATTGGCACTCAAACCATTGTTCATCTGTACCCCGCAGACGATGTGCCTCGCGCGCTCTGGGTGGCCCCCATGGGTGAAGCGCTACCCGTTGGCGAAGCACTCAGCACAGAGGCCTGGCAATGGGGCGAGGTGCGCAGCGGCATTGCCACCGTGACGCTGCCCATCTTCGAGGCCTTTGTGCCGCAAATGCTCAACTATGAATCAGTCGGTGGTGTGAACTTCAAAAAAGGCTGCTACCCCGGCCAGGAAGTGGTGGCACGCAGCCAGTTTCGCGGCACGCTCAAACGGCGCGCCTACCTCGTGCACTGCGCTACCGCTTTAAAAGCCGGTGACGAGGTGTTTGACAGCGCCGAGCCCGATCAACCTTGCGGCATCGTGACACAAGCGGCGGCGGCCTCGCAGGGTGGGTTTGACGCCATCGTCTCCATGCAGACCAGCGCCGTGGATGGCCCTGGATTGCGACTCGGTCAGGCCGACGGGCCGGTGCTGGCGCTGCTGCCCTTGCCCTACGAATTGCTGGCGGACATCTGAGGCATCGACCTGTGATTCACAGGGTTTTGACCATCTCAATGTGCGCGATCCCCGCCTCCTCAAACGGCTCACCTTGCGGCGTAAAACCGAGTCGGCTGTAGAAACCTTCGGCGCTGCGTTGGGCGTGCAATAGCACTTGACGATCACCGCGTTGAGCAGCGGCTTGCACCAGGGCTTGCAAGATGCTTTTGCCCAGCCCCGAGCCACGCAACACCCGGCTCACCGCCATGCGCCCGATACGGGCCGTGCCGGACACCGCGGGCAACAAGCGCCCCGTGGCCAATGGCATACGAAGTCGGTTAATGACGACGGCATGCAAGGCGGTGTCGTCGTCAGCGTCCCACTCCATGTCCACGGGAACCCGCTGCTCCTGCAAAAACACCTCAATGCGCACGGGCCGGGCGGCAGCGGCCACCTCGCCCCACGACCCAAGTTGCAGGCCCACCATCGCCTCGCCCGCCTCAAAACCATTGAGCACATCACGCAAAGCTTGCGGCACGGGCTTGGAGGTTTGCGTGGCCGGGTCGGCAAACACATAAATCAACTCGCAGGTCACCAGCAAGTCATGGCCCCGAAAAATGCCGCCGACAAAGCCCATGGACGAATTGCCAATGCGCGCGCACTTCAGGCCAATGTCCAACTGGTCATCAAAGCGCGCCGAGCCGTGGAACTCCAGGCTGGACTTTTTCACGTACAGGTCACCACCCAACTCGTGCATGGCCGCCTCGTACGGCAAGGCCAGCGCCCGCCAGTAGTCGGTGATGGCAGTGTCGAAGTACATCAGGTAGTGCGCAGTGAAGACAATTTTTTGCAGGTCCACCTCGGCCCAGCGCACCCGCCAGCGGTGAAAAAATCGGAAATCATCTCGGGTCATAGTGTGCTGGGCTCGGCTAAAGTGGGGACTTCATCCTACACCGCAGGCCACCATGTCCCTCATCTACTACGTGACCCAAATCCAGTTTGAATTTGGCGCTGTGAAGCTGCTCAAGCAAGAGTGCGAACGCATCGGCATCAGTCGCCCCTTGGTCATCACAGATGCAGGCGTTAAAGCCGCAGGCGTGTTGCAAAAAGCGCTGGACGCCCTGCCCGGCCTACCCGTCACCGTATTCGACCAAACCCCCTCCAACCCGACCGAGACCGCCGTGCGTGCAGCGGCACAGATGTACAAGGCCAATGGCTGTGACGGCCTCATTGCCGTCGGCGGCGGCTCATCCATCGACTGCGCCAAAGGCGTGGCCATCGCTGCCACGCACGAAGGCCCACTCACCACTTACGCCACGATTGAGGGCGGCTCAGCGCGCATCACCGAGCGCGTGGCCCCCATCATCGCCGTGCCCACCACCAGCGGCACGGGCAGCGAGGTGGCACGCGGGGCCATCCTCATCGTGGACGACCACCGCAAGCTCGGTTTTCACTCCTGGCACCTGGTGCCCAAAGCCGCCATTTGCGACCCCGAACTCACCCTGGGCCTGCCGCCCATGCTGACCGCTGCCACCGGCATGGACGCCATTGCCCACTGCATGGAAACCTTCATGGCCCCAGCCTTCAACCCACCCGCCGACGGCATTGGGCTGGACGGGCTGGCGCGCGCCTGGACCCACATCGAACGTGCCACCCAAGACGGCAGCGACCGCGAAGCGCGTTTGAACCTGATGAGCGCCTCCATGCAAGGCGCGATGGCCTTCCAAAAAGGGTTGGGCTGCGTGCACTCGCTCAGCCACAGCCTGGGCGGCGTGGACTCGCGCCTGCATCATGGCACGCTGAACGCCATGTTTTTACCGGCGGTGGTGCGCTTCAATGCGTCAGCCGAGTCGATTCAAAAAGAAAACCGCCTGCAACGCATGGCCCACGCCATGGGCTTGACATCCGGCAGCGACATCCCCGAAGCGATTGAAGACATGAACGCTCGTCTGGGTCTGCCCAGTGGCTTGGATGCGATGGGCGTACAAACCAGCCAGTTTGACCAGATCATTACCGGCGCGATGGCCGATCATTGCCACAAAACCAATCCGCGGATTGCCAGCGTAGAGGACTACCAGGACATGCTGCGCCAGGCGATGTAGTTGCTGATGTTTCCTCAAAGAACGATCTCTCGTTCATCTTGTCGTTGGCCACTTCTGCGCGGGATCCGGTCGGCTTCGCACTCAGCTCCGCGGCTGTCCCCCGACGCCTCCTCCTTGATGCCGCTGCGCTGAGTGCGAAGCCAACCTGATCCTGGAGACGTGGTGGTTATTCGACCGCTGCATGCCAAACAACGCTCGCTGCCCCGGCGCTTGGTGTGATCGGCGTAGCGGCATCAAGGAGGAGGCCGAAGGCCGGGGGACAGCCGCGTAGCTGTTCACACCAAGTGCCGGGGCGTACAAAAATCTGGCGTCAGTTATGACCGCTTGAGCTTGGCAAACGCCGACGCCATGGCGCTGGCCTGCGGCACAGGCGCTGACGGGCGAGAACGTTGTCCCTGGGTCGCGCCCTGAAACCGGTTGTCGACTGCCGCACCTTGGCGAGACACCGGTGCGTCCAGCTTCATCGTCAGCGCAATGCGCTTACGCGCCACGTCAACCTCCACCACGCGCACCTTGACGATGTCGCCGGTTTTGACGATCTCGCGGGCGTCCGTCACAAAGCGGTTGCTGAGCTGGCTCACGTGCACCAGCCCGTCCTGGTGCACGCCCAGATCGACGAACGCGCCAAAGGCCGCCACATTGCTCACCGTGCCCTCCAGCTCCATGCCCTCACGCAAATCTTTGATGTCGTCCACGCCCTCGTTAAAGCGCGCCACTTTGAAGTCCGGGCGCGGGTCGCGATTGGGTTTTTCCAGCTCGGCCAAAATGTCCTTGACCGTGATCACGCCAAACTGCGCGTTAGCAAACAGCTCGGGGCGCAGGGTTTTGAGCATCTCGGCGCGGCCCATCAATTCAATGGCGGGCTTGCCGGTGGTGGCCATGATCTGCGCCACCACCGGGTAGGTTTCCGGGTGCAGGCCGGTCATGTCCAGCGGATTGTCACCGCCGTTGATGCGCAAAAATCCGGCGCTTTGCTCAAAGGTCTTGGCGCCCAGGCCCGTCACCTGCAAGAGCTGCTGGCGGTTATTAAACGCCCCGTGTGCCTCTCGCCAGCGCACCACCGCCTTAGCCACACTGGCCGACAGGCCCGACACGCGTGCCAGCAGCGGCACGCTGGCCGTGTTGAGGTCAACCCCGACACCGTTGACGCAATCCTCCACCACCGCGTCCAGAGACCGTGCCAACTCGCTCTGATTCACGTCATGCTGGTACTGCCCCACGCCGATGGATTTAGGGTCGATCTTGACCAACTCGGCCAAGGGGTCTTGCAAGCGCCGCGCAATGCTGGCCGCACCGCGCAGGCTCACGTCCACATCTGGCATTTCTTGAGAAGCAAACTCACTGGCGCTGTACACCGAAGCCCCGGCTTCACTGACGACCACGCGCTGAATCTCAGCGCCGTCGCGCAGCTTGGCCAGTTGCTTGATCAAATCGCCCGCCAGCTTGTCCGTCTCGCGGCTGGCCGTGCCGTTGCCAATGGCGATCAGGTTCACGCCGTGTTTCTCACACAGCTTGGCCAGGGTGTGCAGCGAGCCCTCCCAGTCGCGCCGGGGCTCATGCGGGAACACGGTGGATGTGTCCACCAGCTTGCCGGTGCCATCCACCACGGCCACTTTCACACCGGTGCGGATACCGGGGTCCAGCCCCATCACCACACGTGGGCCCGCTGGCGCGGCCAGCAGCAGGTCACGCAGGTTGTCGGCAAACACCTTGATGGCCACCTTCTCGGCGCTCTCGCGAAGGCGGCTGAACAGGTCACGCTCGGTGGACAAACTCAATTTCACGCGCCAGGCCCAGGCCACGCACTTGCGAATCAAGTCATCCCCGGCTCGACCCTGGTGGCTCCAGCGCAGGTAGAGGGCAATGCGGGATTCAGCCAGCGACACAACTGCTACCTTTTTAGTAGCTGCTTGCGCAACATTTGATTGGTCTGCAGCCACATTAAGCTCTGGAAGTACGAGCTTGGCATCCAAAATCTCCAGCCCACGACCGCGAAACACGGCCAGTGCACGGTGCGAGGGCACGCGGCCTATGGGCTCGTCATAGTCAAAGTAATCGCGGAACTTGGCCACATCCGCGTTGTTCTCGTCTTTGCCGTCCAGCAAACGGCTCTTGAACAAGCCCTCGGCCCACAGCCATTCGCGCAGGTTTTGCACCAGCGTGGCGTCTTCGGCCCAGCGTTCGCTCAAGATGTCGCGCACGCCGTCCAGCACGGCGGCCAGCGTGGTGAAGTCGTCGCCCGCCTCGTTCTTCTCGGTCTTGATGAAAGCCAGGGCTTCTTCAGCCGGGTTCAGCGTGGGGTTGGCAAACAGGCGGTCCGCCAAAGGCTCCAGCCCTGCCTCACGGGCGATCTGCCCTTTGGTGCGGCGCTTTTGTTTGTAGGGCAGGTACAGGTCTTCCAGCTCCTGCTTGGTGCCCGCCGCGTTCAGGGCGGCCAGTAATGGCGGGGTCAGTTTGCCCTGCTCCTGGATGCTATTGACGATGGCCTCCCGTCGTGCATGCAATTCCCGCAGGTAGCTCAGGCGCTGCTCCAGCTCCCGCAGTTGGATGTCATCCAGCCCGCCGGTGACTTCCTTGCGGTAGCGAGCGATAAAAGGCACGGTCGCGCCCCCGTCCAGCAGGGCCACGGCGGTCTCAACCTGTTTGACTTGAACCCGGATTTCTTGCGCGATTTGCGCGATGATGCTTTGCATGACTCGAAGCGACACCGACTAGACATCGGTGCATAAATGGAAACGAAGTCAGCGAGTGTGCCACAGGGATTTGAATTTTCCCCAAGCGCACATCACCAGTGCCCAAGGCACAACACCACGGCACAAAACCAAGAGTTACGCCTTAGTTCGCAGCGCCTGCCTGAGCGCATCGCCCAAGGCGGGTTTGTGCGCAAATGGGTCGCTGGGGTTGCGGGCTTGCACAATGTCTTCAAGTCGGGTTTGCACCGCGCCCAAGGCTTGGGGGTGGCTGTAGATGTAGAACTGGTTTTGCACCATGGCGTCGAACACTTTTTGGGCTACTTCAGCGGCGGACACTTTGCCCGCGCTCACAGCCTTGTCCAGCGCGGCTTGGCCCACACGTTGGCTCAAGCTTGCTTGGCTTGCAGGCCAATCGGCGGGGCGATGGCGTTCACTTTGGTGAATGCCGGTGGGCACAAAGTACGGGCACAACACAGAGGCGCTGATCTGGTTGGTCACCAGCGCCAGGTCTTGGTAAAGCGTCTCGCTCAAGCTCACGACCGCGTGTTTGCTCACGTTGTAGATACCCATATTTGGTGGGTTGAGCAGCCCGGCCATGCTGGCGGTGTTAACGATATGGCCCCGCCACAAAGGGTCTTGGCGTGCGGCCTCCAACATCATGGGTGTAAACAGTCGCACGCCGTGTGCCACGCCCATCAGGTTGACGCCCAGCACCCACTGCCAGTCTTGCGCCGTGCTTTCCCATATTAAGCCGCCTGCGGCCACGCCTGCGTTGTTGAAGACGAAGTGTGGCGCACCAAAATGCGCTTGCACGCGATGGGCCAGGTGCCCCATCTGCGCCGCGTCTGACACGTCCACCTGAAAGGCCGATACATGCGAGCCAGCAGCCTGCACCTCGGGCTGTAGCTCGCTAACCAACTGGTCTAGCGCGTCTTGCTGCACATCCACCAGCACCAGGTTCATGCCCAAGCGCGCACCGATGCGTGCGCACTCAAGACCCAAGCCCGAAGCGGCACCGGTCAAAACGGCTGTTTTATTTTTAAAGTCAGGCAGCATGGGAA
>CANCAO010000089.1 GCA_947374105.1 Comamonadaceae bacterium
AAATCGTGCAGGAGCGGCTGGAGCGTGAGTTTGATCAAGACCTCATCACCACCGCCCCGAGCGTGGTTTACCAGGTGGTCAAGAATGATGGCGAAGTCATGATGGTGGAGAACCCCTCCAAGATGCCGGACGTGGGCAAGACCGCCGAGATCCGCGAACCCATCGTCACGGTGCACTTGTACATGCCGCAAGAGTATGTGGGTGCTGTCATGACGCTGGCCAACCAAAAGCGTGGTGTTCAAATGCACATGGCCTACCATGGCCGTCAGGTGATGTTGACCTACGAGATGCCGTTGGGCGAAATCGTACTGGACTTCTTTGACAAGCTCAAGTCGGTCAGTCGGGGCTATGCCTCCATGGACTACGAGTTTAAAGAGTACCGAGCTTCGGACGTGGTCAAGGTGGACATTCTGCTCAACGGTGACAAGGTGGATGCCCTGTCCATCATCGTGCACCGCAGCCAGTCGTTGTACCGGGGGCGAGCGGTGGTGAGCAAGATGCGCGAGATCATCAGCCGCCAGATGTATGACGTGGCCATCCAGGCTGCCATCGGTGCCAACATCATTGCGCGCGAAAGTATCAAGGCACTGCGCAAGAACGTGCTGGCAAAATGCTACGGTGGCGATATCAGTCGCAAGAAAAAACTCCTTGAAAAACAAAAAGCAGGTAAGAAACGCATGAAACAAATTGGTTCGGTCGAAGTGCCTCAAGAGGCGTTCTTGGCCATTTTGCGGGTTGAAGATTGATGCAGATCATTACTTCTTTTATTCTGGCGGCGTTTGCCGCCTATATCGGTGCTTGGTACTTTGGCGCGGTTGATGGCAACTTTGCCTTGCTGTTGTTCATGGCCACCGTCATCACCGGTGTTTACTGGTTGGCCGAGCGATTTTACTTTTTGCCTCAACGTCAAGTGGCTGCAGCCAAGCTGGAGGCTGATGCCGCGCAACGTCGAAATGAGTTAAACAAACTGGGCATCAATCAGGTAGATGTCAATGTCACTGAGGCCAAGCAGCGTTTGCTCATGCAGCCCTGGTGGCTGGATTGGACTGCAGGCTTGTTCCCCGTGATCATCGCGGTGTTTGTGATGCGTTCGTTTTTATTCGAGCCTTTCAAAATCCCCTCGGGCTCCATGATTCCCACCTTGCTGGTGGGCGACCTCATTCTGGTCAACAAATTTACCTATGGTGTGCGCTTGCCAGTGATCAATCTCAAGATCACCGAAGGCAACAAGCCCCAGCGTGGTGACGTCATGGTGTTTCGCTATCCGCCCAAGCCCAGTTTGGACTACATCAAACGTGTGGTGGGTGTGCCGGGCGATGAGGTGGCTTACCTGAATAAGCGATTGACCATCAATGGCCAAGCCGTCAGCACGAATGTGGTGCCGGAGTTTTTTGACGAGACTGCCATGCGCTACTTCAAGCAGTTGGATGAAACGTTTGGTCAAAACAAGCACCATATTCTTAACGATGACGAACGCCCCGCCTTCGTTTCAGGCGCGGACGATTTTGTCAATCGCCAGAATTGCCGCTACAGCGTTGAAGGTGTGGTGTGCAAGGTGCCCGAAGGCCACTACTTCATGATGGGCGATAACCGCGATAATTCGTTGGATTCCCGCTACTGGGGGTTTGTACCCGACCAAAACATCGTGGGTAAAGCCTTTTTTGTCTGGATGAATTTTGGCAGCCTGAAGCGGATTGGTCCGTTCAATTGACTCCGTGTGTTTAATAAGGAGAAAACGATGAGACATCAATTCAAATCAAGCCAACTTGGCATGTCGTTTCTGGGTATGCTTTTCATCGCTGGAGTGCTGGCTGCGACCGGTGTGGTGCTCGCACAAGTGTTTCCCACACTGATCGAATACCAAGCCGTGAGCAAGGCCGTGAGCAAGTCTAAAGATGGTGGTTCCGTGGCTGAGGTAAGAAGCTTATTTGACAAGGCTGCCCAGATCGATGACATCAAGTCTATTAGTGGCAATGATCTGGAGATCACCAAGGAAGGCGACAAAGTCGTGGTTCGCTTCGCCTATGAGCGTGAAATCCACTTGGCGGGCCCAGCTTGGTTGACCCTGAAGTACGCTGGACGCTCTAAATAAAGTGACTGAGCGATTGAATGAACGTGTGTCTGATGGCTTGACCGCGCTGCAAGCTCGCTTGCAGCATCAATTTTCCAATCCTGCTTTGCTTGGCCGTGCTATCACGCACCGCAGCTTCTCTGCCGACCACAATGAGCGCTTGGAGTTTCTGGGCGATGGGGTTCTCAACCTGGTGGTTGCTGATTTTTTATTTGCGCAATTGAGTGAGTTGCCTGAAGGTGATCTCTCACGCATTCGCGCCAACTTGGTTAAGCAAGACACCTTGCACAATTTATCTGTCGAAATCGGTTTGCCGGAAGTGATTCGACTTGGTGAGGGTGAAGTGCGCTCCGGCGGTCACAAGCGCCCCTCCATCTTGGCCGATGCACTGGAAGCTGTGATTGGGGCGGTTTATCTGGATGCTGGTTATACGGCGGCCCAAGCCTTGGTGCAACGCCTGTTCAGAGCGGTGGAAATCAACCCGCAAATGGACGCGATAGGCAAAGACGCCAAGACCGAATTGCAAGAATGGTTGCAAGGGCGCAAGATGAAGCTCCCGCTGTACCGCGTGGTCGGCACGACGGGTATGGCGCACAAACAAACGTTTGACGTGGAATGCGAGATCGTCGAACTCAATTTAACCGAGCGCGGTATCGGCAATTCGCGCCGCGCGGGGGAACAATCCGCCGCCACGGCCATGCTACAGACGCTCAAAGCCAAAGGGCCCCTATGAATGAAACAAATTCCCCGATCACTCTGCCACCGGCTGACGTTGAGGCCCCAACAGAAGTGCTTTCTGCGGCTCTGGCGCATGGCGGAGTTAACCCCGATCACCCCAACCGACGCTGCGGCCTGATCGCCATTGTGGGCAAACCCAACGTGGGCAAATCCACGTTGATGAACGCGCTGGTGGGTCAAAAAATCAGCATTACCTCGCGCAAGGCGCAGACCACGCGCCACCGCATCACTGGCATGCACACTGCGGATGAGGCGCAGTTTGTGTTTGTGGACACACCGGGCTTTCAAACGCGGCACAACACCGCGCTGAATCGCTCGCTCAACAAAACCGTGCTGGGCGCTGTGGCGGATGTGGACTTGGTGGTCTTTGTGGTGGAAGCGGGTATGTTCAACCAGGCCGACGCCAAGGTGCTCTCGCTCTTGAACAAAGACATTCCCACGCTGCTATTGGCCAACAAGCTCGATCAGGTGAACCGCCGCGCCGACATCGCACCCTGGTTGCAAGAGATGCAGCAGCGTCACTCCTTTGCCGAATTCGTGCCCATGTCGGCGAAGAACGCCAAAGATGTCGAGCGTCTCTTGGTGATTTGCGAAAAATACCTGCCTCAGCAAGACTGGTGGTATGCCGCCGACGAGCTAACGGATAAGAACGAGAAATTTCTCGCCAGCGAAACCGTGCGCGAAAAACTGTTTCGCCTGACAGGCGATGAGCTGCCCTACACCTCGACGGTGGTGATCGACAAGTTCGAGGAAGAACCCGGGCGCGGCAAGCAAAAGCGACTGGTCAAGATTGCTGCCACCATCGTTGTGGAGCGAGACAGCCACAAGGCAATGGTCATCGGCGACAAGGGTGAGCGCATCAAGCGCATCGGCACCGAAACCCGCGTGGAACTCGAAAAACTCATGGACGCTAAAGTCTTCATCGAGATGTGGGTCAAGGTGCGCTCAGGCTGGGCTGATGACGAAGCGCGGGTGCGCAGTTTTGGCTACGAATAAACGGATCGGCGATGAGCCCGCGTATGTTCTCCATCGCTACGACTGGAGCGAGTCCAGCCTGATTCTTGAGGTCTTTACTCGGCACTACGGCCGCATTGCGCTGGTAGCCAAAGGGGCCAAGCGACCTCACTCCAGTTTTCGCCCCATTCTGCTGCCGCTGCAGCCGCTGCATGTGGCCTTTGGCGGCGACGCAGAAATTCGCACACTCAAGAGCGCGGAATGGCAAGGCGGCCACGTCATGCCGAGCGGGGAAGCGCTGCTCTCGGGCACTTACCTTAACGAGTTGCTTCTATTGTTGTTGGCGCGGGATGATCCGCACCCAGCGCTGTTTGATGTCTATGGTCGCGTCGTCCAAGTCTTGGCGTCTGAACATGGCGAGGTGCTGCAAACCGCGTTGCGCACGTTTGAGTTGCTTCTGCTGCGTGAGATTGGCCTGCTGCCCGCTCTCGATAGCCAGACCATGACCTTGGCGCGGCTCCAGCCCGAGGACCGTTACACCTTAGTGCCCGAAGGCGGTTTGCGCCTTAGTGGTGAGGCCGACCGGGCCAGCTTGTCAGGTGCTCAGTGGCTGAACTTGCAACAATCGCTGCTTGATGATGCCCCCTTCACAACTACGTTGCGCGCCTGTGCCGAGGTGATGAGTGAACTCAAACCCCAGCTACGCGGTCTGCTCAATTACCATTGCGGGGTGGGTACGCTGCGTACCCGGCAGATGATGATGGACATCCAAAATCTTTGAACTATGACCCCTATACTTGTCACTACGTGTACTTCGCTGCCCCCCGAGGGGGTGCATTTTTTCTTGGGACGGCCCGGCGAAAAAACATGAGTACATCTCTCTCCGTCAACCTCAACAAAGTCGCCCTCGTGCGCAACACGCGCCACCTGGGCATCCCCAGTGTCACGCGCGCGGCCACGCTGTGTTTTCAGGCGGGCGCGCACGGCATCACGGTGCACCCGCGCCCGGACGAGCGCCACATCCGAGCCAACGACGTGCATGAGCTGGCCACGCTGCTCCAAGTCTGGCCCGACCGCGAGTTCAACATCGAGGGCAACCCCTTTCAGAACCTGATGGACTTTGTGCGCAATGTGCGGCCGCAGCAGGTCACCTTTGTGCCCGACAGTGAAGGCCAGTTCACCAGCGATCACGGTTGGTCTTTTCCGCAAGACGCGGATCGCCTTCGCCCGTTGATTGATGAGTGCCATGCCCTGGGCGTGCGCGTGAGTTTATTCATGGATGCTGACCCGCAAGCCATGGCCGCAGCCAAAGCCGTGGGCGCTGACCGCGTCGAGCTCTACACCGAGCCCTATGCCGCCGCCTGGGGTGGCCCCGATCAGGCCGTGCAACTGGCCCGCTTTGCCGCCACCGCACAAGCCGCGCTGGATGTTGGCCTACAAGTCAACGCGGGCCATGACCTCAACCGCGACAACCTCGGGGCCTTCCTCAGTGCCGTGCCCGGCGTGAGCGAAGTCTCCATCGGTCACGCTCTGATTGCCGATGCGCTGGAGCTGGGTTACAGCGCCACGATCAAGGCGTACTTGAGTTGTATGAAAGAGGCCCAGATTTGATTTACGGTATTGGCACTGACATCTGCGACGTGCGCCGTATCCGCGCCAGTTTGGAGCGCCACGGCGAGCGCTTTGCACAAAAAATTCTCAGTGATGAAGAATTCGCCACCTGGCAAGCCCGCAGCGCGCGCTGGCCCGAGCGTGGCCTGCGCTACCTGGCCACCCGCTTCAGCGCCAAAGAAGCGTTCTCTAAAGCCATCGGCACGGGCATGCGCATGCCCATGAGCTGGCGCTTGTGTGAGATCGGCAAGTTGCCTGCGGGCTCGGCCAACGCGGGCAAGCCCGTCATCGTGCTGCACGGTGGTTTAAAGGTGTGGTTCGAGGCCCAAGGACTGAGCGCCCATGTGAGCGTGACGGATGAGTCCGACTATGCCGCCAGCTTCTGTGTGGTCGAAAAATTATAGACGAATCGGCCTGTAGGTCTTGAAATACATGCGTAAGAAGCTATTAAAACTGTAGCAATTAAATTTCAAATTGATTTAAAAAAATGACACAACATGCCCCCCTCATCATCGACATCGCTGGCTTGAGCTTAAGCGCCGCTGACAAACGCCGCCTCAAACACCCGTTGGTGGGCGGCCTCATTTTGTTTGCCCGCAACTGGCAAGACCGCAGTCAACTCAGCGCCCTGTGTAGCGCCATCAAAAAAATTCGCAAAGACCTGCTGATCTGCGTGGACCACGAAGGCGGGCGCGTGCAGCGCTTCAAGACCGACGGCTTCACCCACCTGCCCCCCATGCGCGCCCTGGGCGAGCTGTGGCTGCGTGATGGCAAGCAAGGGCAAGGCGCAGGGGCCATGCACGCCACCGACGCGGCTACGGCCTGCGGTTATGTGCTGGGTGCGGAGCTGCGCGCCTGCGGCGTGGATTTGAGCTTCACCCCCGTGCTGGACCTTGATTTTGGCGAGAGCAGCGTGATTGGTGACCGCTCTCTCCAGCGCGACCCACGCGTGGTCACGCTGCTGGCCAAGAGCCTGATGCACGGCCTAGCGTTGAGCGGCATGGTCAATTGCGGCAAACACTTCCCAGGTCATGGTTTTGTCAAAGCCGACTCGCACACCGACATCCCCGTGGACAAACGCGGCCTCAACGCCATCCTGTCGGATGACGCCGCCCCCTACGGTTGGCTCAGCACCAGCCTGACCAGCGTCATGCCCGCGCACGTGATTTACCCCAAGGTCGATGCGCGGCCTGCGGGGTTCTCATCTAAATGGCTGGGTGACATTCTGCGTGGCCGCCTGGGCTTTACCGGAGCGGTGTTCAGCGACGACCTCAGCATGGCCGGGGCGCGCCTGATCGATGGGCAAGCCGTCAGCTACACCCAGGCGGCGGTGGCGGCCTTGCAGGCGGGCTGCGACATGGTCTTGCTGTGCAACCAGTCCGTCGATGGTGGGCAGGCGGTGGACGAGTTGATTGCCGGTGTGACCGAGGCCCAA
>CANCAO010000090.1 GCA_947374105.1 Comamonadaceae bacterium
GCCAAATATAGTTGCTAACCCTAATGCAACCGTTGCATAAATTCTTAAAATTGACACATTGGCCAGTCGCATTGGCTTTGCGTGTCCAGGCCCATCCATTTTCCAACTTCAAGGTATCTTATGAACGCTCCTCAAATGCAAGGCTTGAATCTTAATGCCCCAAGCCATGTCAAAAATGCCAAGTTACTTGCCTGGGTGGCCGACATCGCTGCGCTTTGCAAGCCCGATCACATCCAATGGTGTGACGGCAGCGAAGCCGAATACCAGCGCATGTGCGCGGAGCTCGTCAGCTCGGGCACCTTTATCAAGCTCAATGAGACCAAGCGCCCCAACAGCTTCTTGGCCCGCTCAGACCCCAGTGACGTGGCGCGTGTGGAAGACCGCACCTTCATCTGTTGCGAGAAAAAAGAACACGCCGGCCCCACCAACAACTGGGTTGACCCGAAAGATATGCGCGCCCTGCTGCAAACCGGCCAGGCTGATGGCATGCCCGCACTGTTTGACGGCTGTATGACGGGCCGTACCCTGTACGTGGTGCCCTTCTCCATGGGCCCGCTGGGCTCGCCCATTGCCCACATCGGTGTGGAGTTGACCGACAGCGCTTACGCCGCCGTCAATATGAAGCTCATGACGCGCATGGGCAAGCCCGTGCTGGACGTGCTGGGCGTGGACGGCGAATTCGTGCCCTGTGTGCACACCGTGGGCGCGCCGCTGCAAGCGGGCCAGGCCGACGTGAAGTGGCCCAGCAACAAAACCAAGTACATCGTGCACTACCCCGAGACACGCGAAATCTGGAGCTACGGCTCGGGTTATGGCGGCAATGCGCTGCTGGGCAAGAAGTGCTTCGCGCTGCGTATCGCCTCCAATATGGGGCGTGATCAAGGCTGGCTGGCCGAGCACATGCTGATCCTGGGCGTGACTTCGCCCGCCGGCAAGAAATACCATGTGGCAGCGGCCTTCCCCAGCGCCTGTGGCAAAACCAACTTCGCCATGCTGGTGCCCCCGGCTGGCTTTGAGGGCTGGAAAGTCACCACCATCGGTGACGATATCGCCTGGATCAAGCCGGGTGCTGATGGTCGTCTGTACGCCATCAACCCCGAGGCCGGTTACTTTGGTGTGGCACCTGGTACCAACACCTTGACCAACCCCAACTGCATGGCCAGCCTGGACCGCGACGTGATTTACACCAACGTAGCGCTGACCGATGACGGTGACGTCTGGTGGGAAAGCATGAGCACACCACCGGCTCACGCTATCGACTGGCAAGGCAAGGACTGGACGCCCGAGATCGCTAAACAAACCGGTGCCAAGGCGGCTCACCCCAACTCCCGTTTCACCGTAGCGGCCACCAACAACCCAGCCCTGGATTCGGCCTGGGATGACCCGGCAGGCGTCCCGATTGACGCCTTCATCTTTGGCGGTCGCCGCTCCACCACCGTGCCCTTGGTGACCGAGGCGCGCAACTGGGACGAGGGCGTGTACATGGCCGCCACCATGGGTTCGGAGACCACCGCGGCCATCGTCGGCCAAGAAGGCGTGGTGCGGCGTGACCCCTTTGCCATGCTGCCCTTCACCGGCTACAACATGAGCGATTACTTCCAGCACTGGCTCGATATGGGCGAGAAGTTGGCGGCTACGGGCGCCACTTTGCCACGCTTCTTCACCACCAACTGGTTCCGCAAGGGCGAAGACGGCAAGTTTGTCTGGCCCGGCTATGGCGAAAACATGCGCGTGCTCAAGTGGATGATTGACCGCATTGAGGGTCAAGTCAAAGGCAATGAGCATGCTTTTGGCGTCAGCCCTGCGTTTGATGAAATCAGTTGGCAAGGTCTGAGCTTCACGCCCGAGCAGTTCAACACCGTGAGCGACATCGACCGCGCTGCCTGGCTCAAAGAACTGGAGCTGCATGCCGCTTTGTTTGAGCAGTTGTCTTACAACCTGCCACAAGCCTTGCGCGACACCAAGGCGCGCATTGAGCAGCGACTCGCAGCCGCCTAATAAAAAACGACCCATTAAAAAAGGCCACCGATTTCGATGGCCTTTTTACGGTGCGTGAAAGTGCGCGTGATTTAACTCTGACGCATCAAGCGTTCTTTTCTCGTCTTGGCGGCATCCAGGTCGGCCATGACGCGGTGATCTGTTTGCGCAATGGCCCACATCCGTAAATCGGCACGTGCGCGGGCGGATTCGACCAACCAAGTGTTCACGGCGGTCAGACCACGCTGCACCAAAGCACGCGAGGGGCCCGCCAACAAGGCCAGTGCAGCAAACCCCACGGCCCACATTAGCACCCAAGCGGCCATCAGATGGCCATCGGCCCAAGTGTCAACCACTTGGTCGGCCACTACTAACAAAGCCGACACCATGGCAGCAAGCAGCATGGACGACAAGCCGCGTGTGCTGTTAAAGCCCTTGCGCACACGAGCGACCAGCGCCACCGCGTTCTCAAAGCGCTCCACCCCGGGGTGACGGGTGGGGTAATCGATATGGACAAAACGGGTCATGATGGAATTCCTCTCTTTAAACGCACCACCGAAAATTGATGGCATGGGTGGATGTTAGGGTTTTTACTAGTGTCTTTCAACTTTAGATTTATGATGTATCACATTCATAATAGTGATGTATTGAAACGAATCGAACATGACCCCCGTGAATTTTCGAACCCTGGATCTGAACCTCTTGCGCGTGTTTGATGAGGTGATGACTGAGCGCAGCTTGACCAAGGCGGCTTTAAAGTTAGCGCTCACTCAGCCTGCTGTCAGTAATGCGCTTCGTCGGTTGCGCGAAACCTTGGGCGATGACTTGCTGCGTCGCAGTGGCCAGGGGCTAGTGCCCACCCCCCGCGCTTTGGCGCTTTGGCCCACGGTGCAAGAAGCCCTGCGCCAGTTGCAGGCCTCACTTTCGCCGAGTCCTTTTGTGGCCGCTACTGCCAGCACCACCTTTGTGCTGACCATGGCGGACGCCACCGCTGCCGAGCTGATGCCGGGCTTAGTTGAAGTGATGGGGCGAGATGCGCCGGGCGTTTCACTGCGGGTCGTTCCCCTGACCACCCGCGACCCACGTCGCCTGCTGGAGGGCGAATTGGCCGACCTGGCCATTGGCTACTTCCCCGCCGTGCTGGCCAGTTTGACCGCTCAGGCCCAGGCCGGTGAGGCCGTCCCTTATCAGCACCAGCGGCTGTACGACAGCGACTATGTGTGCGTCATGCAGCGCGATCACCCGCTGGCCCGTGAGCATCTGACCTTGGACCGGTTCTGCGCGGCGCGCCACCTGCTGGTCAGCTTTTCCGGCCGCCCCTTCGGCTTCATTGACGAAGCCTTGGCGGGTTTGGGGCGCAAGCGCCAGATTGTGCTCACGGTCAACCAATTTTTCACCGCAGGCCGCGTGGTCGCTAGCTCCCAGCTGTTGACCGTGTTGCCGCGCCATTTTGTCAGCGTGACCGGCTTTGCTGAGCAGCTCGTCTTGCGCGAATTGCCCTTTGCGGCGCCGACGGTGCATGTGGATGCGCTGTGGCACCGGCGCCTGCAACAAGACAGCGCCCATGCCTGGCTGCGCGGTGTGATCGCACAGCTGCCGAACCAAGTCAGCTCGGGTGAACCCACCTCTGACACCGCCACAATACACGGGTGAAAATCCAACTCCTGTCCGATCTGCACCTCGAAGTGCACCCTCACTTTGTGCCCACACCCGCCGCGGATGCGGACGTTTTAGTGCTGGCGGGCGACATTGGCTCTTACCAAAACGGCTCCTTGCTGCAAGACGCCGACTTCGGCTTGGCCCGCTTTTCACCCTTGCACGGCTGGCCCGTGCCGGTGCTTTTTGTGCCCGGCAACCATGAGTACGACACGCAAGACTTCGACCTCGCCCACGCCCGTCTGCGGGAGACCTGTGCGCGCCTGGGCATCGTGTTTTTGGAGCGCGAAGTCATCACCGCCGCCGAGCTGTTTCAGCACGTCCCCGGCCACTCTCAACGCAGCCCCTCAAGCGCCCCCGTACGCTTCATCGGCACCACGCTGTGGACCGATTTTGACGCACTGAGCCTGGCCCCCACCCCCCCGGGTGCGTCCCTGACCCCCTTGCTCAAGTCGCGCGACAAGGCCTTTCGCGCCGCCAACTTTTACCTGCGCAAAACCCTCACTACCCGGCACGGTCAAGCCCTGTTAGCCGAGCAGGTGCGCGAACAGGCCTTGGTCTGCCAGGCTTGGTTACGTGCTGCATTGACCACGCCGTTTGATGGCACAACCGTGGTCATCACCCACTTTGCCCCCAGCTTGCACAGTGCCGACCCACGCTACGGCTTGACGCCCGGCACGGCCGGTTTTTGTAATGCGCTGGATGACCTTTTGCCGCAGACCCAGCTCTGGCTGCACGGCCACCTGCACTGCCCCAGTGACTACATTAGCCAAGGCTGTCGCGTGGTCGCCAACCCCTTGGGCTATGCGCGTAAATCGGAGCAAACGCAGTTTGTGTCAAGTTTGAGTCTGGATGTGCCAGAGCGGCCCTTATTAAAATAGAAACCTTAAAAAGGCATTTTTATGACCCCCACCGCAGCCCCACTCGCTCCTTTCCACCTCGCATTTCCCGTGACCTCGTTGGCCAAAGCCCGCGCCTTTTATGGCGAGCTGCTGGGCTGCCCTGAGGGGCGCTCGTCAGAAGACTGGATCGATTTCAATTTCTACGGCCACCAAATCGTGGCGCATCTCTCGCCCGGTGAGGCCGGTCACCACAACACCAGTGCAGTGGATGGTGACAACGTGCCGGTGCGTCACTTTGGCGCTGTGCTGCCCATGGCAGAGTGGGACGCGTTGGCCGACAAGCTGCGTGCGGCCAAGACCACTTTTGTGATTGAGCCGCACATCCGTTTCAAAGGACAGGTGGGTGAGCAGGCCACGATGTTTTTTCTCGACCCCTGTGGTAATGCAATCGAGTTCAAGGCCTTTGCGGACCCATCGCGTTTGTTTGCAAAGTAAACAAGCCCCCACGTTCGCTTACTGCGTGGTGTTCTCTGCCCCCCGAGGGGGCGTGGCTTGCTTGGGGCGGCCCGGCGCTGTGGTGCTGGCTAGGGCCAGCGTCTCGCCCATCCAGCGATGCAAGTCCAGCCACATGCGCTCGATCTCGACATCGCGCGGGGTCAGCGTAGCGCTGGGCAGCTCAATTGTGACCACGGGTACGTTTTTGAAAACGCCGCTGTAGTTGCCTAATGAGCCGGGGAATACCCCCACCGGGACCAGGCGCAGCCGACCTAGGCGCTGCGGTGGCTCTACCGGGCCATCAAAGTCGAGCACGCCGTAGGGCGCATGAATGCTGACGATCAAATCGGGCTTGAAACGTTGCATCTCATCGTGCAAAAATCGCGTCTCGGGTTCACTCAGCGGGCGCTTACCGGGCCAGCGACGCGGGTCTTTGTGCGCTCGCCCCCTCCAGTAAAAATCTGCCTCGTGCTCCCAATTGGGCGTGGGGAAGTTGCGGTTCAAATCCACGCCATTGGCGTTGACGCGTCGGGCGGGCCGGTCGAATAGACCGTCCGGGTTGAGCGCGGGTACAAAGCGCCAGTGGGTTTGTGCTGGTGTTGTTTGTGCCAGTCGAATCCAGTGCAAGGCTACGGATGAAGCTGACAACTCATCACCATGAATACCGCCAATCACCAGTACACGCCGCTGAGAGGAGTCTGGGCGGACGTCGCGCATATAAATAGGCCGACCCTTGACGCTTTTCCCTGTGCTGGTCTGGAGCTGGGAGGTATCGCACAGCGCTCGACTGACGTTCGGAAGTCGTGCATAGAATTCATCACAAACCTTGGCTGCATGAGCGCAGCCAGTTATCAAAAAGCCAGCTGCGGTGAGTGCGATCAGTTTGCTAAAACGCATGGCTTGCATTTTATAGAGACAGGTCAAAATTTCATGTGCTGTGGAGGGTAAGGTTCGCGCCGAACTAGGGCTTTGCACGAATCAATAGCAGGGCCAGTTCGCTGAGAGGCATCACATGCACACTCTGCGCGTTGGCATACCTCTGTGCCGCGTCGCTGAGTGCATGCAGACTGATGTAGGTGGCCTGTTGGGCCCCTGCGGCCTGCTGCGCGGTCACCAGTTCACGCAGGCCCTCAATGCCCTGGTTCACCGCCTTCCAGCGCTTGCAGCTCACCAGGGTGATGTGTCCGTCTTTGTGCATTGAGAAGTCTGCGCCAGCGCTGCTCAGGCGGGTGACGGTCTGGCCATGGGCGGCATAGCCTTGTTCGACCGCGTTGGAGAACTCGGGCCATGACAGGGCAGCCGCACGCACCAGCGCCGCGTTGACACGGGCCTCACTGGGCGCGCGCAGTTGTCGCCAAGCGGCCATCAAACCAATCACAAAGAGAGGGAAGCCTGCGAACGCACCGTAAATCACGGCCTCTTTGGGCAGCAGTGCAAAAGAGGCCAGGACGATGAGTGCGACGATACCCAAACTGATCCACCACGGCGAACGCAGCAAGACTGCGAAGAGTGAGTTGGGCGGCATTTTGAATTTCATGGTGCGATGGAGTCAGGGTTTCTTATTCAGGTTTTTTTGGCCAGACCGAGGCGTTCGACGGTGGATTTTTCTGCTGCAAACGTGCGTTCGGCGTAGGCACTGTAGTCCGCCGTGTTCATGTAGATCACGGGTTGGTAGAACTTGTCCAGCGTCTCTTGCACCTTGGGGTCATCCAAGGTTTTCTTGAAGGCATCGTGCAGGGTACGCACCACGGCGGGGTCCATGTTTTTGGGCCCACCAATGCCAAAGGGCGATTCGGTGATGGTGTCCCAACCGCTTTCCTTGACGGTGGG
>CANCAO010000091.1 GCA_947374105.1 Comamonadaceae bacterium
CAGTCGGGTTTCAGGTGGCAGGCTCAGGATTTTCTGGACGGATTTAAATAGCATCTGCGCATCGCCCCCCGGGAAGTCGCAACGTGCTGTACCGACATCCGGCATGAACAGTGTGTCGCCGACAAACACCGCATCACCAAACTGATAGGCCATGCAAGCCGGCGTGTGTCCCGGTACGCAGAGTGCCTTGCCTGTCAATGTGCCGATCTGGATAGCCTCACCCTCTTTGAATAGATGGTCGAACTGTGAGCCATCGAGCTTGAATTCTGGCTCCAAATTAAAGACACGGTGGAAGACTTTTTGTACTTCCGTGATGTGTTCCCCCATGGCGACCTTGCCGCCCAAATTGGCCTTGAGATAGGGTGCAGCCGAGAGGTGGTCGGCATGCGCGTGGGTCTCCAGAATCCACGCCACTGTGAGTTGATTTTCTTTGACATATTCCAGCACTTTGTCTGCGCTGGAATGATCCGTGCGGCCTGACTTGGGATCGTAGTCGAGCACTGAATCAATGATGGCGCAGACACTCCCGACGCCCTGGTGGACGACATAAGTCACCGTCCAGGTTGCGGGGTCGAACAGGCCGTGAACTTGCGGATGGGGCAGAGAAGCCATGGGTGTCTTTCCTTGAAAAATTTACACTCAGTCTATTGACATACAATATATTTGTCAATATATTATTGATTGCTTATTTAAAAATTCAATGAAAACTGAAACTATCGACCTAGCCGCCATGCAGACTGCTGCCGCACAGGCCTGCCAACTCATGAAAGTTCTGGCCAACCCAGACCGTCTGTTGATTCTTTGTCAGCTCTCGCAGGGCGAGAAGCGCGTGGGCGAGCTGGAAGAACTTTTGGGCATTGGCCAACCCACGCTTTCACAGCAACTGACGGTGTTGCGTGACGAGGCGCTGGTCTCAACACGCCGTGAGGGGAAAAATATTTACTACCAATTGGCTAGCCCTAGGGCGCTGGAAATCATGCGGGCTTTGTATGGGCAATTTTGCGGGAGTCCAAAACTATGACGATTGATTGGATTCATTTCACGCCTTGGGCTTCGTTGTCGGGCGGTGTCTTGCTTGGCGTTGCCTCGGCCCTGTTTATTTTGTTGAATGGACGGATTCTGGGCATCAGCGGGATTTTGGGTGGCTTGTTGCCCCTTAAGTCGGGTGACTTGGGGTGGCGGCTTACTTTTCTTTTGGGAATGGCCGCTGCGCCATGGGTGTTTACCTGGTTAGCGCCTGCGGGCTTCCTGCAGTCCCCTCGCATTGATGCCAGCAACGCTGTGATTGTTGTGGCGGGCCTCTTGGTTGGGCTGGGTACGCGCTACGGCTCGGGCTGCACCAGTGGCCATGGGGTTTGCGGCTTGTCTCGCTTGTCGCCCCGGTCTTTGGTGGCAACCCTGACCTTCATGGGCGCTGGTTTTTTGACGGTTTATTTGCTTAGGCACGTGGTTTAAGGAGTTGCATCATGTCTCGCATTTCTGAATTTTTGGTGGGTCTGCTGTTTGGTTTGGGTCTGCTGCTGTCTGGTATGGCCGATCCGGGTAAGGTGTTGGGTTTTCTGGATTTGTTTGGCCCCTGGGATCCATCGTTGGCATTTGTCATGGGTGGCGCGATTGGGGTCGGTTTCTTTGCGTTTACCTTGGCAAAGAAGCGCACCACCACCTTCTTGGGCAGTGCCTTGCACTTGCCAAAGACCAGCCAGATTGACAAGCGACTGGTCATCGGCGCTCTGTTGTTTGGTGCGGGCTGGGGTTTGGCGGGTTTTTGCCCCGGCCCAGGCCTGGTCTCTTTGGCTTCTGGTCAAGCCAAGGCGGGCGTCTTTGTCGGGGCAATGATCGCGGGAATGCTTTTGTATGAGTGGGCAGATCGTTATCTGCACCAAGCGCGTGCCCGCTAGTAACCCATCTGTTAGCAATTTTAAAAAGGAGACAAGATCATGGAAATCAAGACACTGAGTTCGATGCTTTCGGTATCAGCACAAATCACCCTTGCTGATCTTTCCCAGCTTGCCGAGGCGGGCTTCAAATCGATCATCTGTAATCGACCTGATGGCGAAAGCGCCGATCAGCTTGGCTACAAAGAAATAGAGGCTGCCGCCAGTCACGCAGGTTTCCAATGCCGTTACCTGCCCGCAGAGTCCGGCAAAGTCACGGATGAGCAGGGACTTGCTTTTGGACAATTGATGGATGAGTTGCCTAAGCCGATATTGGCTTATTGCCGTACAGGCATGCGATCCACGACCTTATGGGCACTGTCGCAGGCGGCGGTTCACACACCGTTTTCGCACATCGTTGAGAGCGCCATGAAGGCTGGCTATGACTTGAAGGCTTTGCAGCGTCGCCTTCTCAACGGCGGTAAAACGCCAATTGAGGTGGCAGAGGCTTCGCATGAGGTGGTCATCATCGGTGGCGGGGCGGCCGGTATCGCAGTGGCCTCCAGCCTGTTGGCGCGCAGGCCCGGTTTGGACATCGCGATCATCGATCCCGCAGATACGCACTATTACCAGCCGGGTTGGACCATGGTGGGGGCGGGTATTTTTGATGCGGCATTCACAGCGCGCGCTCAGGCGTCGGTCATGCCCGGTGGTGTCCACTGGATCAGGGCCGGTGTCGCCGCCTTTGAACCTGAAAAAAATGCGGTCATCCTTGAAGGCTGCCGTGTGGTCAGCTACAAGCAACTGGTGGTGTGCCCCGGTCTCAAGCTTGACTGGCAAGGTATTGCTGGCCTGCCAGAAACGTTGGGGCGCAACGGCGTCACCTCCAACTACCGCTACGACCTGGCTCCCTATACATGGCAGCTGGTGCAACAACTGCGCGGTGGGCGTGCTGTGTTTACGCAGCCGCCTATGCCAATCAAGTGTGCCGGCGCACCGCAAAAAGCCATGTATCTGTCGGCTGACCATTGGCGGCGCCAAGGGGTTCTCAAAGATATTGATATTCAGTTTTGCAATGCCGGCGCGGTGTTGTTTGGTGTGGCCGATTACGTCCCTGCCTTGATGGAGTACGTCAAAGCCTATGGCATCGGGCTTAACTTTGGACGAACCTTGGTGGCAATTGACGGGGATGCTAAGCAAGCCACGTTCAGCCAATTGAAGGCCGATGGCAGCAAAGAAATAGTGACACAAGATTTCGATATGATTCATGTCGTTCCACCTCAAAAATCGCCCGACTTCATTCGCGTCAGTCCCTTGGCAGATGCAGCGGGTTGGGTGGATGTTGATGCGGCTACTTTGCGCCACAAGATTTATGCCAACATCTTCGCGCTTGGCGATGCGGGCAACACCAGCAATGCCAAAACGGCCGCTGCGGCGCGCAAGCAAGCACCGGTGGTGGCGCACAACTTGCTCGCCTTGCGCGGAGCGGTCAAGGGTCAAGCCCAGTACGACGGCTATGGGTCTTGCCCCTTGACCGTCGAGCGCGGAAAGATTGTGTTGGCTGAATTCACCTACGGTGGCAAAGTCACGCCCAGCTTCCCGAAATGGCTGATTGATGGTACCCAGCCCTCACGCTTGGCCTGGCATCTCAAAGAGCGAATTTTGCCGCCGCTGTATTGGCATGCCATGCTCAAGGGCAAAGAGTGGATGGCCAAGCCTGAATTGGTCGGCTGATGAGCCTTTCTTTACCCGTGTTGGCGTGGGGACGCCGCTATGACCGCGCGACGCTGCTCAGCGATATGCTGGCTGCGTTGATCGTGACACTCATGCTGATTCCGCAAAGCTTGGCCTATGCCTTGTTGGCCGGTTTGCCGCCCGAGGTGGGCTTATATGCCAGCGTTGCACCCTTGATTTTGTACGCCATTTTTGGCACCAGCCGGGTCTTGGCGGTTGGGCCGGTGGCTGTGGTGTCTCTCATGACCGCTGCCGCAATTGGTGAGCACGCCGTGGCCGGTTCGCAGGCCTATTGGGCTATGGCGATTACCTTGGCGTTCATGTCGGGTGCCATGTTGCTGTTGATGGGTGTCTTGCGACTCGGCTTTTTGGCCAATTTTTTGAGTCACCCGGTGATTTCCGGTTTCATCTCTGCATCGGGTTTGCTGATTGCGGCCAGCCAGATCAAGACCCTGATGGGGGTTAAGGCTGAAGGGCACAACTTCATTGACTTGATCGCGGCCTTGGTGGGGCAGATCCAGAACATCCATGGGTTGACCTTGAGCGTCGGGGTGCTGGCCACCGGGTTCTTATTCTGGGTAAGGCGGGGTTTGAAGCCACTGCTCTTGCGTGTGGGATTGAACGCCCGAGTGGCGGACGCCATCGCCAAGGCCGGGCCGGTGGCGGCCATTGCGCTCACGACCCTGCTCACCTGGGCCTTTCAATGGCAAACGCAAGGTTTGAAGATTGTGGGCAGCGTGCCTCAAGGCTTGCCGCCCTTGACTGGGCCGCTGTGGGATATGGCACTTTGGAAGGCTTTGGCTGTTCCCGCTCTGTTGCTCAGTGTCGTCGGTTTTGTGGAATCGGTCTCGGTGGGGCAAACGCTGGCGGCCAAGCGTCGCCAGCGTATCGAACCGGATCAGGAACTGGTGGCGCTGGGGGCGAGCAACTTGTCAGCGGCATTCACCGGGGGATTTCCTGTCACAGGTGGCTTCGCCCGTTCCGTGGTCAACTTTGATGCGGGTGCCCAAACCCCCGCTGCGGGTGTTTTTACGGCGATTGGCATCACACTGGCCTCACTCTTGTTGACGCCTGCCCTGTACTACCTGCCGCAGGCCACACTCGCTGCCACCATCATTGTGGCGGTCTTGTCTCTGGTGGATTTGAGCATTCTCAAAAAAACCTGGGCCTACTCAAAAACCGACTTCATGGCCGTACTGGCCACGCTTATCGCGACCCTGACGGTGGGGGTTGAAATGGGACTGGTGATCGGCGTGGGGCTTTCGTTGGCGTTATTTTTATTTCGCACCAGTCGCCCCCATATTGCCGAAGTGGGCTTGGTGCCCGGCACCGAGCACTTCAGAAACATCAAGAGACACCAGGTTCTGGTCAGTCCGCGGGTGCTGAGTTTGCGTGTCGATGAGAGTTTGTATTTTGCAAATGCCCGCGCGTTGGAAGATCGGGTCAACGATGCTGTGGCCATTAACCCCCATTTGGAGCACGTCGTGCTTCAGTGTTCTGCCATCAATGACATAGACGCCAGTGCGCTTGAAAGTCTTGAGGCGATTGAAAACAGATTGGCTGATTCGGGGCTTGCGTTGCACTTGAGTGAGGTCAAAGGCCCGGTGATGGATCGGTTGAAAGACACCCACTTCCTGCACGATTTCAGAGGCCATGTGTTTCTTACGCACTACCAGGCTATTCAGGCACTTTCTCCTGAAATTATTCACTAAACACCATGCACGCCAAACACCACTGGGAACAGGTTTACAGCACCAAGTCGAGTGACAGCGTGAGCTGGTTTCAACCGCACGCCGAGCCGTCACTGCGGCTGATTGAAGACACCGGTATTCCCCTGAGTGCATCCATCATTGACGTCGGTGGTGGCGCATCCACTCTGGTGGATGATTTGTTGGGTGCGGGTTATCAATCGTTAAGCGTGCTTGACCTGTCTGGTTCGGCGTTGACGGTTGCGCAAAAACGCCTGGGTGCAAAAGCCGCCGGTGTTCGTTGGATCGAAGCCAACATCACTCAAGCCCAATTGCCCGTTCATGGCTACGACGTTTGGCATGACCGGGCTGTGTTTCATTTTTTGACCGACCCGGTTGACCGTCATGCCTATGTGCAGGCCGTTCTTCGTTCGGTCAAGCCCGGGGGCTATGTCATCGTTGCTACATTTGCCGAAGATGGTCCGCTTCAATGCAGCGGCTTGCCGGTGATGCGATACAACGCTGAGGAGCTACACGCCGAATTTGGGACACCCTTTACGTTGCTTCGGCACGAACAGGAAGCACACCACACGCCATCAGGAAGCGTGCAGAAGTTCATTTATTGCTATTGCCGTAAAAATAACGACTGAGACTTGCCCAAGAGGATGCCCCATGAATGAGGTTTTTCTTGAATCAACCCTGACTTGTCCTGAGTGTGGGCATGTTAAGTCCGAGCTGATGCCGACCGATGCCTGTCAGTGGTTTTATGAATGCGAGCAGTGTCACCTGGTGCTCAAGCCTAAGCAGGGAGACTGCTGTGTGTATTGTTCCTATGGCACTTTGCCGTGCCCGCCGATTCAGGTGCATGGAAAGCAGGGCGATTGTTGCGGTTGACGCTCTGGAAAACCCTAGGTAGAGAATGCCACCGATGAATCGACAATGCACAGGATCATTTTTTTAACTGGCATCACTCTGGGGCAACGTCATGATTCGCTTTGACTTGAAACGGCTTTCTCTTCAATTCTCCCTTCTGTCACTGGCGGCCTTTGCTGTGACAGTTGCGGCTCAGGAAACAACTAAACCTGAGTCGCGGAACATGAAACTCGTGGGTTACCATGACTTGCAAGCCCGCACCGCTTACCAGCCGACCATTCAAAAGCAGGGTGACCGCTGGATCGCTTACATCGGTCACCATGGCGACAACAAACTCAACCCGCTGACTGGGAAGATGGAGCACAACGGCACCTCCATCATTGACGTGACCAACCCCAAGCAGCCCAAGACCTTGTTCCACATCCCCGGCGAAGAAGGCAAAGCCGAGCAGGGGGGGGCGCAAATGGTGCGTGTGTGCAGCGGGGCTGATTTACCTAAAGCCGACAAGAGCAAGTTTTATATGCTGCGCGTATTTGGCAACCAAGCCCATGAAGTGTGGGATGTGTCCGAGCCCGCCAAGCCGACCCTGCTCACCACCATTGGCAAGGG
>CANCAO010000092.1 GCA_947374105.1 Comamonadaceae bacterium
TTGGGCTTGAACGGTGCGGCCAGCGCCGCAGTCTTGCCGTGACGCGCGCAGGCGATGATTTGCCACTGGTTGACCAGATCGGTGTAGCGGCGCAGTGGTGAGGTGCTCCAGGCGTAGCTGGGCACGCCAATGCCGGCGTGCGGCAGCGCCTTGGTGCCCATGCGTACCTTGACGCCCGGCAGCAATGAAGCTTGGCTGCGGTAAATACCCGGCACACCGTGGCTGGCCAACCACTGGCCCCAGGTGCTGTTGGCCAGAATCATCGCCTCGGCCACCATCAGGTCCAGCGGCGCGCCGCGTTGGCGCGTGCTGATCTGCACGGTCTCGTTGCCCACGGGCTCCCGGCCTTCAGTACCGACGAGCTTGAAGTTGTAGTCAGGCCGGTTAAAGGTCTCGGGTTTGCCGCGCACCACCTCGCGCCCGGCTTTCAAGTGGCGAGCCAAACGGAATAAAAACGAGAGCTGAGGGCGCAACTCTGGTGCGAGTGGGGATGACCCGTTGGCGTGCTCGAAAGCCGGGTTGTCCAGCCACTCAGCGGTGACCACAGCGTCGAGCTGGTCATGCCGCAGGTTGTGGGCGATGGGCACGCGCTCCAGCTTGGTTTCGGTCGCTTTGATCTCCAGCGTGGCTTCGTCCAAGGTCACATAGAGCGAGACGGCGGGGCAGTCGCGCCCTTCCATCAAGGTATAGTTTTGCACCACGGCGTCGGGCAGCATGGTGATCTTGTAGCCCGGCATGTACACCGTGGACAGGCGCGCGCGCCCGAGCTGGTCAATCGGGTCGCCGGGCTGCACGGCCAAGGCGGGCGCGGCGATGTGGATGCCCAAGCACACCGTGCCGCTGCCCAAGCCCTGCACCGAGAGCGCGTCGTCAATCTCGGTGGTGCTGGAGTCGTCAATCGAGAAGGCTTGGGCGGTTGATAGCGGCAACTCGTCTTGAATCAAGGGGGCAGCCAGCGCGGGGAAGGCCGTGCCCTTGGGGAAGTTCTCAAACAGAAAACGCCGCCAGTGAAATTGATACGGTGAGTCAATCGCGCCCACGTTTTGCAGCAAATCCAGCGGCGCGGTGTGCGTGGCACGGGATGCTTCCACCACCGCCTTGTACTCGGGCGCGTTCTTGTCGGGCTTGAACAGGATTTTGTAGAGCTGCTCGCGGATCGGCTCCGGGCATTGGCCCTGACCGAGCGCACCGGCCCAGTCCTCGATCTGCTGCTGGATCAACCGCTTTTTCTCAATCGCGGCCAGCGCCTGCGCAATGATCTCAGCCGGGGCCTTGCGAAAACGCCCCTTGCCCGCGCGGCGGAAATAGTGCGGTGCCTCAAACAGGCGCAACAACGCGGCGGTTTGCTGCTCTAGTGTGGGTGGGTCGCTGAAATACACCCCAGCCAGCTCAGCAAAGCTGAACTCGTCCTCAGGCGCGAACTCCCAAGCCAACTCTAGCTCGATGGTTTGGCTCAAAGCCTGAGCCGCAGCCAGAAGCACGGCGGGCGCAGGCTTCTCGAACTTGAGCAGGGTGTTGGCGGCCTTGACCTTGACGCGCTTGCCGCTGTCAAGCTCTACCTGGGCAGAGCTATCGGCTTCGGACAACACCCGTCCGGCCAGGAATTTACCGGCATCTTCAAACAATAAAAACATGGGGGGATTGTCCCATGCGCCGCACGGCTGACAGGCCCACGACCAGGCCTGTTTTTTTCAAGGTTTGAAGGGCGTTAAAAACTTGGCATCTGTCGCTAGCGTGGTATCGGTCAAGGCTCTGAGAAACGCCACCAGAGCCGCCTTGTCAGCCACGCTCAAGTTCAAGACACGCGGTGCGCCGCCAGGGGCGGTCAGTCGCGGGTCAAGCGCTGGCCCGCCTTGCACGCCGTTGTTGTAGAAGTCCACCACTTGGTCTAGCGTGGAGAAGCGTCCATCGTGCATGAAAGCACCGGCCAAGCCCACGCTTTTGAGGGAAGGGGATTTGAAGATGCGGGTCTCACCCGCGTCCAGCCCATTGCTGAGCGAGTTGGCCGCCAGCGAGAAAGTGGGGGGCACATGGCAGGCCGCGCAACCCACGCCCACGCCGGGGCCACCCATGAAGAGGGCGCGGCCTCGGTCTTCTTGGGCCGTCAGGCCGGGCACGGGCAGGCTGCGACCCTGGTCAGCCAAGGCCGGGTTAAAGACGCTGGCAAAGCCGGTGTCCCAGGCGCTATTGATGGACACCATGCTGCGCTCGAACTGGGCGAGTGCATTTTGGATGCGTGCCTCGGTCACGTTGGCGTCACCAAAGGCAAAGGTGAACAGCTCTTGGTAGTAGCCAATGGCTTGCAGCTTTGGCAACAGTGCGGCAATGCCGCCGTGCGTGGCGTCAAAGCCCATCTCGATGGCGTTTTGAATCGGCTGACTGGCCTGGAGCTCCACGCTGGCGGTGCGCTTATCCCAAAACATGCTGCCAGGCCGGTAGTAACGGATATTGCCCAGGCGCATCGAATGTGCCGTGGTGAATGCACTGTCTGAGAAACCGGTGCTGAACCGGGCCGGGTCGCTGAAGCCGGCCGCAGCTTGGTGACATGAAGCGCAGGAGACGGTGTTGTTGAAGCTCAGGTTTTTGTCATAGAAAAGTACGCGCCCCAAGGTGGCTGTTTTGTTGTTCACCACGTTGCCTGCTGGCGTGTTGTCAATGGCCGTGACGGCGTTGTCGTAGTAGGCGGGTAGGGTGGGTGCGGCGTAGTTGGATAGCGAGGTGAGGTTGAGGGTCAGTAGTCCGGCCACGGCAGACGGTGTTACTGTGGTGCTGACTGATGCCGCGCCTGCCCCGACCACATTGGTAGCGTTCACTTTGCACGTGTAGGGTGTGCCGTTGGTCAGTCCGTTCACGGTGATAGGGCTGGCGCTGCCTGTGACCGTGAGCACGGCACCTGCACCTGTGGGTGTGCAACTGGCCGTATAGCTACTGATGGTGCCAGTTGTTGTACTGGGGGCGACAAAAGTCAAAATCGCACTGGCGTTACCTGCAGTGGCGACGAGGCTGGTGGGCGCATCGGGCGTGGTCGAGCTTGTGATCGTTGTCGTTACTGTGGGAGTCTGAGTTGTGCTGTTTCCGGCGGTGGAGCCACCGCCGGAACCCCCACCGCACGCCACCAATGCGATGACAAACCCAATGGTCAAACTGCGTTGAGTTGCGTTGCGGAGAATGGTTTTTTTAGCGCGCATGGTATGGGTGTGTTTGATTTTCAATGAAATGATACAGAAAGGTTTTGATCTATCGCACCCACTGATTCATCTGGATGATGGGCAGTAGCACGGCCAGCACGATCAGCATCACTACCAAACCCATGGCGACAATCAGCAGCGGCTCTAGCAGAGTAGCCAGTTGCATGGCGCGACGTTGCACGTCGTTGCTCAGCTGTTGAGCAGCGCGTTGCAACATCTGTGGCAACTGACCGGTTTGTTCACCCAGGCGGGCAAACATGCTGAGCAAACCCGGGAAGCGCTTCTTTTGTGCGATGGCCGAGGCCAGCGGTGCGCCCTCACGCACCAGCACCAGGGCGTCCAGCGCGTCGCTGCGCATAGCGTGGTTGCTCAGGGTTTGCGCGGCGGCTTGCAGGGCTTTGAGGATGGGCACGCCCGCTGCAGTCAGCATCGCCAGGGTGCTGGCAAAGCGTGCGGCGTTGTAGCCGCGGGCCAATCGGCCCACCAGAGGTAGCGTGAGCCAGGTGGCATCCCACCGCTGCCGGAAAACGGGATTCCTCAGCATGAACAAAAAAGCGGTGCTTGCGGCGATCAAGATCAGCAAGACCAGCCAGCCGTAGTCACGCACAAAAGCGCTGATGGCCATCATGGCCACGGTGAGAAAGGGCAGGGCGCGCTTGCTGCCCACAAAGACATTTGCCACTTGCGGCACGACATAACCCACCAGAAACAGCACGATCACCACCGCCACTAACGACACGATGGCCGGGTAGAGCGCTGCACCGATAAGTTTGGCCTTGAGGGTCTGGCGCTCTTCCAGGTCATCGGCTAGACGCTCAAGCACCAGGCCCAGATGGCCGCTTTGCTCACCCGCGCCGATGACGGCGGTGAAAATGTCTGAGAACTCGCGCGGGTGTTGCGACAGCGCCTTGGCAAAGCTCGATCCACCGTTGACTTCGGCGCGCAGCGAGGCGTTCAAGTTACGTTGAGCCTCATTCTCGGCCTCTTCGGTGAGCGAGCTGAGGGCACGTTCCAACGGCAGGCCCGCTGTGACAAGCCCCGCGAGCTGCCGCGTCCAGATCGCCAGATTTGTGGCATTGAACACGCGCTTGGAAAACAGGGGGGTGTGCAGGCCGCGCCTGCCCTCAGCGTCAGTCGCTGCCTGACCAGTGTCGACGCTTTGCACCGACAGCGGCACCAAAGCTTGGGCGCGCAGCAGGCCACGGGCCGACTTGGCGCTGTCGGCTTCCATCACCCCTTTGCGGGTTTGTCCTAGGGCGTCTAAGGCTTCAAATGAGTAGGCGGGCATGGGTGAACGTTATCACGAAGCTTGACGCTAAAAACTCGATGAAAATGGCGCATGACCTTGAAACAAGCTAATCGGTATGACGCCATCGACAACCTGCGCGGCGCAGCCATCGTCTGGATGACGCTGTTTCATTTCAGCTTTGATCTGAATCACTTCGCCTACCTCAAGGCTGATTTTTATGGCGACCCGTTTTGGACCTGGCAACGCAGTGCCATCGTGAGCTTGTTTGTGTTTTGTGCGGGGCTCAGTCAAGCGGTGGCTGTGCAGCAGGGGCAAAGTTGGTCGCGTTTTTGGCGGCGCTGGCGGCAAGTCGCACTGGCGGCGTTGCTGGTGACCGCGGGCTCTTACGCTATGTACCCGCAGAGCTTTATTTACTTTGGTGTGCTGCACGGTCTGGCCCTCATGCTCATCGTGGTACGGCTGACCGCACGCTGTGGTGGTTGGCTTTGGCTGACGGGTGCGGTGGCGCTGATGATGCCGTGGGCGGCGGCCTACCTGCATGCGGCTTGGCCGGGGGCTGAAGTTTTGAACACGCCGGCTCTGAATTGGCTGGGTCTGATCAGCCGCAAACCCATCACCGAAGACTATGTGCCGCTCTTGCCTTGGCTGGGCGTGATGTGGTGGGGCGTGGCGGCTGGGGCTTGGGTGTTGAGGGTTCGCCCCCAGTGGCTGGCGCGCCCCGTTGCGCCTGCTATGGGGCCCCTGGCTGTGCTGGGACGTTGGAGTTTGAGTTACTACCTGCTGCACCAGCCCGTGTTGATGGGGCTGCTGATGTTGATCAGTCTCGCGTAACGCGCACCAGCTCTTCGCGGGACGTCACGCCGGCTTGTACTAGCCGTTCGCCGTCCTCACGCATCAGCACCATGCCGGTTTGCAGGGCGGCGTCACGAATTTTGGCTTCAGAGGCCCGGTTGTGGATCAAGGCGCGCAAGTTGTCGTCGGTGCTCAGCAGCTCAAAGATGCCGGTGCGGCCCTGGTAACCGGTGTGGCCGCAATCTGCGCAACCCTTGGCCTGTCCTGAGTCTGTCGAAGGGTTCTGACAGGCGGGGCAGAGCTTGCGCACCAGGCGTTGCGCCATCACTCCCAGCAAACTGGAGCTGAGCAGAAAAGGCTCCACCCCCATGTCAATCAAACGCGTCACCGCGCTGGCCGCGTCATTGGTGTGCAGCGTGGCCAGCACCAAGTGGCCGGTGAGCGAGGCTTGAATGGCGATTTGAGCCGTCTCAAAATCACGGATCTCACCGATCATGATGACGTCCGGGTCTTGCCTCAGGATGGCGCGCAGCGCTTTGGCAAAGGTCAGGTCAATCTTGGGGTTGACCTGGGTTTGGCCGATGCCTGAGAGCTCGTACTCAATCGGGTCTTCCACCGTCATGATGTTGCTGCGCTGCGCGTCCAGGCGGCTCAGCGCGGCATACAGCGTGGTGGTCTTCCCTGAACCGGTGGGGCCGGTGACCAGCACAATGCCGTGGGGCTGTGCAATCAGGTGTTCCAGCTGGGCAAGCACCGTGCCTTGCATGCCCACGGCCTCCAGCGTGAGTTTGTTTTGACTTTTGTCCAACAGCCGCAACACCGCGCGTTCACCATGGGCACTGGGCAGGGTGCTGACGCGCACGTCCATGGCGCGTGTGCCAATGCGCAAGGAGATGCGGCCATCTTGCGGCAGGCGTTTTTCTGAAATGTCCAGCTCGGCCATGATCTTCAAACGCGAGATCAGCGCCGCATGCAGGGCGCGGTTGGGCTGCACCACTTCGCGTAAGCTGCCGTCCACCCGGAAGCGCACGCTGGAGTGGCGCTCGTAGGGCTCGATGTGGATGTCGCTTGCGCCGTCACGTGCGGCCTGCGTGAGCAAGGCGTTGAGCATGCGGATGATGGGCGCGTCGTCCGAGGTTTCCAGCAGGTCTTCTACGGCGGGCAAGTCCTGCATCATGCGAGACAGATCGGCGTCGCTCTCTACCTCGCTCACCACGGTGGCGGCGCTGGATTCACCTTGTGCGTAGGCCGCGCTGATGCGCTGGATGAGCTCGGGCGCGGGCAGCGTGTCAATGTGGTGCACCTCGAACTTGCGCATGACTTCGCCCACGGCGCTGGGGGCAGATCCGGCGTGCAGCCACAGGGTGAGTTCACCAGAGCGGTCTTCCAACAAGAC
>CANCAO010000093.1 GCA_947374105.1 Comamonadaceae bacterium
ATCTTTGGCAAGCGTGGTCGTTGCCCCTTCATGTTTGATACGACCTAAGGCCGTACGCTTGATGGGTGTTTGCGTCGGGTCCATGGGATCGACTTCAACCACCCAACCAAAACGGTACGGCTCATGAGGGTGCTTTGTTGCATCAAAGCGCTCGTCGTATTCGTGCCAGCGGTAACCCCAACCCTTGTGGCGCAGTCCGTAGCGTTTGTCGGCTGCATTGGGTTGTTCAGAGCTTGAGAAGTAGCCGTTCCAGTTCTCTTCGCAGGTTAGAAATGAACCCCAAGGTGTATCTCCGGCTGCGCAATTGTTCAAGGTGCCTAGAACTCGAGTACCACTGGGGTCGGCAGCTGTTTTCAGCAAATCGTGACCACTGGCGGGCCCACTCAACAGCATTGGGGTATTGGCGGTAATCCGTCGCGCAAAGCGGGAATCTGGCATGACGTGCCACTGCCCCTGACGTTCAATAATTTCAATGATGCTCACCCCATGGGCGGCCTGAGACTTGCGTACCTTATCCGCCGACCAGTCCCTCATGCCGGAAACATGCAATAAACCGTCATCGGTGTATTCGTGGTTGATCGCCAACAGGGCATGACGGGGATTGCCGTCAATCGGGAAAAGTGACATGCCGTCGTGGTGCATTCCGGCCTGTAAAGATTGGTCTTCCCATGAATTCGATCCGTCGGGCTTGAACAAAGGTGCACCGGCGATAGACCCAACTGGATCTCCCCAGCGGTAAAGAACCTCGGCTACGTACTCAGCCGGCACGACCAAGGTATCGGATGTTGAGACAGGGACAGGCGTAAAACCTAAGGGTTTTCCAGTGGCGGTGCTAGCCCCCAGAGAATGCGAGCCCATCAGCATTGCAATGGCTGCACCGCTACACTTGAAGATTTGTCGACGTGTGAGGTCTAGCTCATGAATGCCGGGTTGATGGCTAACATTCACCCCCTCATCCGATTCAAAATCTTTGCCATATCCTTGTCCCATGGTGTACCCCTTTTGCTTTAGTGATGGGGCTAGTGTGAAAGGCCAGCGTGACACGCTGATGGCATTTGTGTGTCATTTGAATGACATAAGCGCTCCGAACAAGCACGCAATGCGCTTTTTTATGCGCCCACAACTCGGCGCGCAGTATCTTGGCTAAAGCCATCATCAACCCAGGTGTTGCGGGCTTATGATTTTGCTAGAGCTGGTCTGAGAGACAAGCGCTGGGATGGATTTCTGGTGCTGATGAACGGCTGCATCTCAATTACCTGGTGCCGCCGTCGGAAGCGTGCGTGACACACGCCATATTTCGCTTGGATCTGTTGTAAAACAGTCAAGAAGTGCGAGAGGGTCTGAGCCAGTGGACCGCCGATGTGGTGTCCAAGGAGGTGTCATCTTTCTTGTATGTACTGCCTAGGTACATTAACGGGGGCATGGCTTCAACGAAGGTTCGATTAACCCCTCACGGCATCGGCCAAACGCTGCGCGCAAGCTTTCGCTTGCCGCGCATCGCGCGCCTCTACCATCACTCGCACAAGTGGCTCCGTACCGCTGGCGCGGATGAGAAGTCGTCCACTGTCACCCAGCTCCGCTTCGACCGCAAGTGTCTCCGCAGCGAGTTTGGCGTTGCTCTTCCAGTCCTGGCCCGGTTGCAGGCGCACGTTAATCAGTATTTGAGGGAACAGTGTCACATCAACCAGTAATTCAGACAAGGTTTTATTGCTGCTCACGCAAGCCTGTAGCACTTGCAATGCGCTGATCAGGCCATCACCCGTGCTGTGCTTGTCCAGCGCCAGCAAATGCCCTGATCCTTCACCGCCAAGAATCCAACCATGCTTTTCAAGCGCTTCAAGTACATAACGATCCCCCACCTTGGCACGCTCGAACTGGACACCTTTAGCTTTAAGTGCGACCTCAATCGCCATATTGGTCATGAGCGTACCGACCACACCCTCTACGGAATTTAGAGGATTGCTACTAGGTCGCGCGGTACTCTCAAGACGTGCCATTACCATCAAGTAGAGCAGTTCATCGCCGTTATAGAGCCGCCCGCTTTCGTCAACCATAAGAAGCCGATCTGCATCACCATCCAAAGACACGCCAAAGTCCGCTCGGTGAGTTTTAACTGCATCAACCAAAGCCTGAGGGTGCGTTGCACCCACGTTATCGTTGATGTTCAGTCCATCGGGTGAACATGCAATGGGCACCACTTCGGCCCCCAACTCATGAAACACCATGGGTGCAATTTGGTAGGCCGCCCCGTGTGCACCATCCACTACGATACGAAGACCCTTAAGGGTAAGGCTGGTGGGAAAGGTGCTCTTGCAAAACTCGATATAACGACCGGCTGCATCATCCAGGCGGCGAGTTCTGCCCAGGTGAGCAGAGTCAACCCACATGGGCGGTTCTTCCAAAACATCTTCAACTTCCTCCTCCCAAGCATCAGACAATTTAGCGCCTTGTGCGTTGAAAAATTTGATTCCGTTGTCGGGAAAGGCATTGTGACTGGCGCTGATCACCACCCCCAAAGAAGCACGTTGAGCGCGCGTCAGGTAAGCCACGCCGGGCGTGGGCAGTGGCCCAAGCAACACCACATCAACTCCGGCCGAGTTGAAGCCGGACTCCAATGCGCTTTCCAGCATGTAGCCCGAAATGCGAGTGTCTTTGCCAATTAAAACCGTAGGACGCGCTTCGGTGCGCTTGAGTACCCGCCCAACGGCGTGGGCCAAGCGCAGCACGAAGTCTGGCGTGATCGGGGCCTGACCAACCGTGCCGCGAATGCCGTCTGTGCCAAAGTATTTTCTGCTCATGTTGTGTCACCTGTTGGTATGGGATCGCTCGATTCTAGGGTGTTCAATGTCGCGTTCCAGACCTTAAGCGCTTGAACGGTTTCGCGCACATCATGAACGCGCACAATACGGGCACCCCGCTCCACTGCCAGCAAGGCCGCCGCCACACTGGAGATAAGCCGATCTTGCATGCCACCTGCACTTGCAGGTGTCGATGCACCACCGGCTATCGCCGCCAGCGAAGATTTTCTAGACCAGCCCGCCAGCAAGGGGTAGCCCGCCACCAGTAACTCACGTTGACGTGCCAGCAAGCTGCAGTTTTGCGCGACCGTTTTGCCAAAACCGATGCCGGGATCTATGGTAATGCGAGACTTATCGACACCTAGCCCATGTAAAACTTGGGTAGCATGCTCTAAAAATAGGAGCACTTGCGACACGACATCGCCCTCCATGGGGCTGAGCTGCATCGTCTGAGGCTCTAGGTGCATGTGCATCAGGCACACACCACAGTTGGGATGCTGGCTCACCACAGAATGCGCCGTCACACCACCTGATGGCACAGGCCAGCGCAAGGCCCAGATGTCGTTGATGATGTCCGCCCCCAAATCAAGCACGGCTTGCATGACCTGCGGTTTATAGGTGTCAACAGATATTGGAACACCCAGCTTAACGGCTTCACGCACCACGGGCAATACCCGCTTCAACTCATCATCCAACGGCAACGGCGTTGCGCCTGGGCGTGTTGATTCACCGCCGATGTCTAACAGGTTGGCCCCGTGCGCCAGCAGTTGTTCGCAATGCGCCAAGGCATGCAATGTTGAAGCGTGAGCTCCGCCGTCAGAGAATGAGTCCGGCGTCACATTGACGATGCCCATCACTTGCGGACGTTTGAGGTCAATGGCGAAGCGGGTGGTTTGCCACAACATGGGGGATCACACTTTGCTTAGGGTTGGATTGATTTTTGCTTTGACCCCAAGAAAAACGGGGCGCGATGCCCCGTTCTTCAAATGTCAGCCCGGGTTCAGATCACGCCACACATCAGGCCACCGTGGGTGCTGGTTCGGCTTTCACCGCTGGCGTGCCACCAGAGCCATTACCACCGTCTTGCGTCGGTGTGCGTGGCGTCCAATCTTTGGGCGCGCGCGGCTCCTTACCCGCCATGATGTCATCCAACTGCTCGGCGTCGATGGTTTCCCACTCCAGCAAGGCCTTGGCCATAGCGTGCATCTTGTCGCTGTTTTCTTCAATCAGTTTTCGCGCCAAGGCGTATTGCTCGTCAATGATCTTGCGCACCTCAGCGTCCACCTTTTGCATAGTGCTTTCGCTCATGTTGGTGGTTTTGGTGACCGAGCGACCGAGGAACACTTCGCCCTCGTTTTCGGCATAGACCATGGGGCCTAGCGCATCCGTCATGCCGTAGCGCATGACCATGTCACGGGCAATTTGCGTCGCACGCTCGAAGTCGTTGCTGGCACCGGTGGTCATTTGGTGCATGAAGACTTCTTCTGCGATGCGCCCGCCAAACAACATGCTGATTTGGTTGAGCATGAAGTCTTTGTCGTAACTGTAGCGGTCTTGCGCAGGCAAACTCATGGTCACGCCCAGGGCGCGACCACGCGGGATGATCGTGACCTTGTGCACCGGGTCGCACTTGGGCAGCAACTTGCCAATCAGCGCATGGCCTGATTCATGGTAGGCCGTGTTGCGGCGCTCGCCCTCGGGCATGACCATACTCTTGCGCTCGGGGCCCATGAGGATTTTGTCTTTGGCTTTCTCGAAGTCCTGCATCTCCACCACACGGGCATTGCGGCGTGCCGCCATCAAGGCCGCTTCATTGCACAGGTTGGCCAGATCAGCACCACTCATGCCTGGCGTGCCGCGTGCGATGATGCCCGGGTTGACGTCTTGGCTGGCCGGAATCTTGCGCATGTGGACGTTCAAAATTTGCTCGCGTCCGCGAATGTCAGGCAAGGTCACATAGACCTGACGGTCAAAGCGGCCGGGGCGCAACAGGGCAGAGTCCAAAATATCAGGGCGATTGGTCGCAGCCACCACGATCACGCCAACATTGGTCTCAAAGCCGTCCATCTCCACCAGCATTTGGTTCAGCGTTTGTTCGCGCTCATCATTGCCGCCACCCAAACCTGCACCACGTTGGCGACCCACAGCGTCGATCTCGTCAATGAAGATGATGCAAGGTGCGTTTTTCTTGGCATTCTCGAACATATCGCGCACACGCGATGCACCCACGCCGACAAACATCTCGACAAAGTCGGAGCCGGAAATGCTGAAAAATGGTACTTTGGCCTCGCCCGCAATGCCTTTGGCCAGCAGCGTCTTGCCGGTGCCAGGTGGGCCGACCAACAACAGACCTCGAGGGATACGTCCGCCGAGTTTTTGGAATTTCTGTGGATCTTTAAGAAAGTCCACCACTTCCTTGACTTCTTCTTTGGCTTCATCACAGCCTGCGACGTCAGCAAAGGTGACCGTATTGGTGCTCTCATCAAGCAAACGGGCCTTGCTCTTGCCAAAGCTAAATGCCCCACCTTTGCCACCGCCCTGCATTTGTCGCATGAAATACACCCACACGCCAATCAGCAAGAGCATGGGCCCCCAACTGACCAACAGAGTCATGAGGAGTGAGCTTTCTTCGCGCGCCTTGACATCAAACTTGACACCGTTGCTGATCAAGTCGCCCACCAGACCACGATCCAGATAAGTAGCAAGAGTGCGTACTTTGCGGTCATCGGTAGTAAGCGCAACAATCTCAGTGCCCCCGCCTTGGCTTTCTTGAATGATGGCGCTTTTGATTCTCTTACCTCGGACTTCTTCCAGAAAATCGGAATAACCCAGATACCCAGAACTGGCCGAACCACGCGTGTCGAACTGTTTGAACACGGTAAATAGCACGAGGGCTATAACCAACCAAACTGCAATTTTCGAAAACCACTGATTATTCAAAGGGGGCTCCAATAGGGAAGCAATTGAAAGAAGTACCGAGAGTACGTGGGGGTCATTTTAAGCACTTCAAGTCGTTAAATACTTGTTTTTTGTCAAGCACCCATAAGCGAATGAAGGACTTTCTCAACGCTTAAGGCTTTTGCCGATCAAAAATGTTTCGGACGAACGATCCCGAGAGGCCTTGGGTTTGAGTGGTTTGACCGTTTTGAAAGCGCTTTTGAACATGGCCAGCACTTCGTTGTAACCACTGCCGTGGAAGACTTTGGCAACCAATATTCCTTCGGATTTGAGATGTAACTTGCAAAATTCAATCGCCAGCTCAATCAGGTGAACACCGCGTGCGGCGTCCACCGATTCAATACCCGTGAGGTTGGGCGCCATGTCGGACACCACCACGTCTGCCTGTCTGGCTTGCAATGTTTGCGCCAGCTGAACCATAGCCACTTCTTCACGGAAATCGCCCAAAATAAATTCAACACCCTCAATTGGCTCCATGGGCAAGATGTCTAGCGCGATGATGCGTCCATTGAGATCACCCTGCGCCGCACCTGTTGGTGAGAGTCTGCGCCGCACGTACTGGCTCCAAGCCCCCGGGGTGGAGCCCAAGTCCACCACCAGATGGCCTGGCTTGATCAGGCCCAGGGTCTCGTCGATCTCTTTGAGCTTGTAGGCTGCGCGGGCTCTGTAGCCCTCTTTCTGGGCCTGTTTGACGTAAGGATCGTTGATGTGGTCGTGCAGCCAGGCCTTATTGACCTTGCTGCTTTTGGTTCTAACTTTCATTGCGCCTATTCAAAGTGTTGGACATTTTGCTCGAATTAACAACGATGATCCATTCAACCGATAATACCGGCATGCCTT
>CANCAO010000094.1 GCA_947374105.1 Comamonadaceae bacterium
CTTCCAGATTGAGCACCAGATCGAGTCGGCCTATGCCCGCACGGTACAACTGCCCTCGGGCGGTGCCATCGTAATCGACCACACCGAAGCGCTGGTCTCCGTGGACGTGAACTCGGCGCGCGCCATCAAAGGCAGCGACATCGAAGAGACCGCCACCCGCACCAACCTGGAGGCCGCTGACGAAGTGGCACGCCAGATGCGTTTGCGTGACCTCGGTGGCCTGATCGTGATTGACTTCATTGACATGGAGGAAAGCAAGAACCGTCGCGAAGTTGAAAACCGCCTGCGCGATGCGCTGCGCCAAGACCGCGCCCGCGTGCAGTTCGGCACCATCAGCAAATTCGGTTTGATGGAAATGAGCCGCCAGCGCTTGAAACCCGCGTTGTCCGAAGGCTCCTCCATCCCCTGCCCGCGTTGTGGTGGTGCAGGCCACATCCGTGACACGGAAAGCTCCGCGCTGCAAATCCTGCGCATCATCCAAGAAGAATCCCAGAAGGACAACACGGCCTCGGTGCTGTGCCAAGTGCCGGTGGACGTGGCCTCATTCTTGCTTAATGAAAAGCGCACCGAGATCGCCAAGATCGAGTTGAAGCAACGCATCCATGTGCTGATGGTGCCCAATAAGTCGCTGGAAACGCCGAACTACAAACTAGAGCGACTAAAACACGACGACCCGCGTCTGGACAACATCGAAGCCAGCTACAAACTGGCCGAAGAAATAGAAGACCCCACCGCCGTGACGCGCCGCTCGCAAGAGCCGACCAACAAGCAAACGCCCGTCATCAAAGGTGTGCTGCCCGATGCACCGGCACCGGCAGCGGCACCCCGCGCCGTGGCAGCACCAGCGAAAGAAATCGCCCAAGCCAAGCCCGCCCCAGCAGCAGTGGCGGCACCGGCCAGCAACGGATTTTTTGGCTGGATCAAAAACCTGTTCAGCAGCGCACCTGCTGAAACGCCGAAAACAGATGCCGCCACTGACAAGAAAGATGCACCCCGTGACGCCAGAGGCAACGGTGGTCGTGACGGTCAACGCCAGGGTGGTTCTCGCAGTGAAGGTGGCCGTAGTGAACGCGGTGGCCGTGGTGGACGCGATGGAGGCAGAGACGGTGGCCGTGGTGGGCGCGATGGAAGTAGAGACGGTGGCCGTGAAGGTGCTAGGGATGGCGGACGCGGTGGTCGTGGCGGTCGTGAAGGTGGCCGAGGCGAACGCCCCGCTCCCGAGCGCATGGACGCAGGCAACTTTGACGCCAATGCACAGCAAACAGCCAACGCACCCCAGGCCCAAATGGCCGTTGAAGGTGCGGGTACTGAACCCCGTCAAGACCGCCCACCTCGCGGTGGCGAAGGACGTGGCCGAGGTGATCGCACTGATCGTGGCAACCGTCAAGAGCGCCCAGAGCGGCAAGATCGTCCTCAGCGCCCACAGCGCCAGGACAACCAGCCCCAGTCAGACGTAGGCAACGAAGAAGCCAGCCACCAGCCCGCACCAGCCATGGCACAAGCAGCCACAAGCGATGCAACAGGCAACGACATGTCGCAAGGCAGTGCTGATCAAAATGCACAGCAAGCAGATCGTGAAACCACCCCCGGTGGTGGTAACGGCAACCGCGAAAAACGCTCGCGTGACCGATATGGCCGAGAGCGTAACCGCGGTGAGCGTGGAGATCGTGGTGAGCGTGCTCCACGGAACGACGCACCTGCTGATCTGGAACATGGTGCAGCCAGCACCCAACCCGATGCACCGTTGACTGCACAAACCAGCCCGGCCGAAGCAACTCCAGCCGCTTCGACCCTGCCCATAGTCGTGGCAAACCAAGCTGAACAGACCACGACCAGCCTCATGCCGGCGGCCTTCATACCTGTGGCAGCACCTGCAGCAGTGAAGCCTGCGGTAATGCCTGAAGCAGCGATCCGCGAACTTCCCCGCGTGTCGGCCTTTGTGTTGCCGATGGATGATCTAAACCAAGTCGCTCAAAGCTCCGGCTTACAGTGGGTCAACTCGGATGCTGACAAAATCGCCGCCGTGCAGGCTGCCATTGCCGCAGAACCAAAAGCCGTTCATGCACCACGTGAGCGCTCGGCCCCAGTCGTGTTCAACGAAGGTCCACTGGTTCTGGTGGAAACCCGACGTGACCTGAGTCAAATGCCATTGCAGATCGATCAGTAATGCAGCGAGACTAAAAAAAGGGGCACACAGTGCCCCTTTTTTCATGGTGCTCTTAGCGACAGGTCCTTCAGTACCCCTTGCGCACAAAATCCAAATGGCTACACACCTGATTGCCACCATTTTTTTGCGCAAAATCGATGGCTTCGCTAGTACGCTGTAGCGCGCTGGCGGGCGAGTCATCCATGACGATGCGAGAAAATCCGGCACTTATGGTCACATGTCCAACTTGGGAAAATTTCAATTTCTCAATATTGCCCCGCATACGCTCAAACGCACCCAACGCCAGCGACTCTTCGGGGCAATGAAAAAGCACAACAAATTGATCACCGGTCAAACGGTAAAGTCGGTCATGCGTGCGAAAGGTATTAGCCATAATTCGCGCCACCAATATAGTGACCTCTTCCATGACCAAGCTTCCATGCAGGTCATGAATCCTAGAGAAATTATCAATCATGACCATGCCCAACCAGTAGTTGGGCGGCACGCTGTGTCGTCGTTCATGCTCTTGCATGACGACGGTGGATCCAACTTCTACCCCATGCCCATCAATCTCATCCAGAACGGCGCTATAAAAAGAATTTTCCAGAGATTTTCGGTTCAGTAAGCCCGTGAGCGCATCCCTATCACTGTAGGCCAGTAGCTTGTAGATATTGCAATACACATGATGCAAATGACCGACTGTCTGTAAATCCACCGCACTCAAGGAAAGCTCCGTGTGGATTTCCAAAACTCCTTGCATCTCAGAAGACAGGTCAGAAATCAAAGGAATGTAGGTGATGCGCGGACCATTTTCACCCGCTTGGGCTACTTCATGTTTGTCCAGAATTTCAAGACACTTCAGTCGATCCGGGGCAACTCCCAGAGGTTTCATGCTGGAGAAATCAATCCGCAAAGGGTCGGCCACATTGCCACCGCCACCGGCATCCAATGACACCACTTCGAACCAGCGCTTTTCTCCCACCTCATGCATCACGTGTGCCACCAGAACACGTTGCACAGGCAGCAAATTGAGCACGGCTTTTGCCAGAGTGTATTCAAGGAAATTCCGATCACGGTGATCCGTAATCTGAATTAAATAGTCGGCCAAAGTAGCCATTGCACCCTCAATTTTTTAGTTATTTATTAGGGTATTTTCGCAGCCTGGCGCCACGCATCAATTTCAGCCTGCGCATCTTCACGCTGTTGGGCCAATTGCGCTAATGCCACCCAAACTTGGCGTTTGAGTTGATCGTTGTCGAGTTGCATCAAAGATTGACTGAGCAACTTCTGCGCCTTGCCCCACAGGCTCAAGCGCAAGCAGGCAAAACCCGCCAAGTATTGCAACAAGGCGTTGCCAGGCTGGCTCAGCTGTGCGGCTTCAATCCGTGCCAGCCAGTCGGCATCTGGCCCACCCGATGTCAGTGCAAAGCTGCGGTCCAGCACGCGCACCAGTTGGGTTTGTTGCTCGGGTGACAAGCTTGTTGCGTTAGATGATTGCAACATCTGCTCCCACACGGGTAGCAGCCATTGCTGAGCCAGCGTCACGTCGCCCCCCAGCAGCAGCATTTGATCGGCTGCCTGAGTCGCGACTTCAGGCGTGAGTTGCTCCGATATCTCCAGTTGAGTCCAGGCTTTTTGCAATTGCGCCGGGTCATGTGCACCTTGAACCCGCTCTCGGGCCAGCCCCTGCAAGATACTTTGCGCAGCCATCGGTGAAAACGCACGGTGTTTGGCTAGCAAACGTGCAGTCTCCAAAGCGGCTTGCGTATGACCGGCCAGCCGCTCGGCTTTGAAACGAAGTCGCAAGGCCAGGGTGCGGCGCGCAAGGCCCTTGGGCAAGGCGTTCAACAACCCAAACGCCGCTTGAACATCCCTGTCACCCAAGGCCCAGCGGGTGGCCCTCAACTGCACGCCCTCATGAAGAATCTGTTCATTCCGCGTGGGTGTTTTGTCCAAAACCATGCGGGCATGCGCATCACGCCCACTGTTATCCCTCAGGGCATGGGCGCTCTCGGCGGCCAGCAAGTGAGCCATGGTCCGCAGATTTGCGCCATAAGGCAGCGGATCGTCACTACTAGCCAGCGCTTTTTCTTGTATCAGCAAATTTTCTGCCGACTTACGTGCCCGAATAAAACGCCCGGCCAATAACTGAGCCAGGGCATCGAGCAAGCCTAGCTGCAAAGCCCGCTCCCTTTGCAGCATGCGCCAGCGCCGGGCTTCCCCAGGCAAAGAGAGCAGTACCGACAAGGCTCGTAAAGCCACATACAGCGTGAAAAATAGACCAATGAGCAGCAGTAGCACCAGATTGAGCGACAAGTCCAGGCGATAGGGTGGCCAATACACGGTGACCGTGCCCTGGTTGTTGCCTGCAAACAGAGCAATGGCCACGGCAATGCCAAACAATGCCACAAACCAGAGGAGTATTCTCATCTTGCTTACCGGCCAGCCGCTGCCGTCGTCAACGCAGCCAGCGTGTCATCCACACGCGGCAATTCCAAGGTTTTCATCTGTCCCTGCAATTGTTTGAGCAAGTCCACCGCCACTTGTGTCTTGCGCGAAGACGGGTCGAAATAGGTGTTGATCGAGGCAGTCACACCCGCCAAATCGGCGCGGGCAGCGTCGATTTGGCGCGCCAGCAGCCCCAGTCGAGCATTCAGCAAGCGGAGTTTGAAATTTTCGCGAACAAAAAATGCCTGGTCAGGCGACAGCAATGCAGCCTCGGGGTGCTCAATGCGACTCAAGCGCACCAGACTGCGCAGCTCGTCCAGCACCACCGCCAAGCTGCGCTGCCACCAGCTCGCCACGCTGTCGTCGCGCTGCGGTTTGAACGAGCCACTCGCCGCCACGTTGACCACCGCATTGATCAGCGGCAATTCATCGGCCAGTCGTACTAGCTCATCCAGCTTGACCAGCAAAGCTGGCGTGTCCGACACCGTCGTACCCTTAATGCGACCCACATCACGCGCAATGGCGCTTTGCAGCGCGTTCAAGCGCGGCTGGGCGGCACGCACCACGCGTTGCTCTGCGGTCTTGAGAGCGGCCAGCAAGGGCTCCACACTGCCGGTCAACTGCGCCTGCTGTTGCGCCAACCGAATAGAGGATTCAATGTCCACCACCAGGTTTTCATCGCGCGAGCGCGACAGGCTTTGCATCAGCTCCTCCAACTGGCTGCGCTGCAAAGCCACCTCGCTCAAACGCGCCTGCATCACCGATTGGCGCGCCGCTGTTTCCAGCACCTGCTCCTGCGCTTGCTTGGCCAGGGTGCGCGCCTCGACCGCTGTGGCACCCGAGTCGGCACTTTGCCGGGCCAATTGCTCCTGAATGGAAGATAGTTTTTGCCACATCAAGGCACTGAGCAACAAGGCCAAGGTTGCCACACCACCAAGCACCAACATACCGCGACTCAGGGCAGGCCGCCCCTCTGCCACCGGCTCCTGCGGCAGAGCAGTCACCACCACAGGGGACACCGCAGCCGACGTGGCAGTTTGGGGAGCATTGGACTCAGCATTCATAAATGGATTCTATCGAGCCCACGATATCAGCAACCGTTGGGCGTGACTCGCAAACAACACCAAATCCAGCCGCCTTTACCGCCGACGCGATACGAGCGTGGGTGGCGACTGCCCGCGCTGCCGACCAGTCCTGCGAAGGCAGGTTCACGCGCAGGTTGGCGACCGCCTCACTGCTGCTGAACAGCCAAACCGAGCCATCACGCGCAGCATCTTGAGCGAGTTGCTGCTGTTGCTTGTTCAGATGCGGACAAGCTCGCTCATACGCGACCACAAAATCCACCCCCGCCCTAGCCTCGGTCAGACGGCTGGCCAGCCAATCACGCCCCACGCCCGTGCCCTGCACGGCGTCCATCGCCTGACCGTCACGGCCACGCACGATCAGCACTCGCTGCCCCGCCCGCACCTGAGTACCCACCTGCCGCCAAAGCGCCTCGGAGTCAAACTGTGCGGTCTCTGGCGGCGGCGCATCAATCGATTCAGACGGTACACCGGCTTGTTGCAAAGCCTGAACGGTTCCCGGCCCGGTCGCCCAGGCCCGTGGAATCGCTATTTTTTTAATAGCTGCTTGTGCTAATGTCCATTGGATTTCAGCCGGTTTTGATTCAAAAAATCCAGCCACTGCGTTGGCGCTGACAAACATCACGGCGGCATAAGCGTCCAGCGTCTGCCAGGCCCTTTGAGCGGGGCCAGAGTCATCCACCGGGAGGATGTCAATCAAAGGCAACGCCACCGCTTGCAGCCCTGCCTTGGAGAGCGCATACACCCACACAGCAGCCTCGCGGGCCGGGCGGGTCACGATGACGCGCGAGCCGCCCGGCTGAATCAAAGCTGTCATCAAAACGTCTGCGACTCAACAGGCGCAGTCGCCCCGGCACGCGCCATCGCGGCCTTCAGGCTGGCCGCGACCTGCTCGCCCAAAATCGTCGCAGCATTCACAT
>CANCAO010000095.1 GCA_947374105.1 Comamonadaceae bacterium
ATAATTTTTTGTGACATTTTGATGCCCCGCTTGGATGGGTATCAGACCTGTGCCATCATCAAGCGCAATGCGTTGTTTGCTGATGTTCCGGTTGTCATGCTGTCATCAAAAGATGGCGTGTTCGACAAGGCCCGAGGCCGCATGGTGGGCGCACAGGATTATTTGACAAAACCGTTTTCTAAAGACCAACTGTTGCGTGTAGTCAAACAGTTGGGATCTCACATGCAAGGAGCCCATTGATGCCTGTTCATAAAATTTTAATCGTAGATGACTCTAAAACAGAGTTGATGTTTCTGACCGACTTGCTCCAGAAAAATGGGATGACTGTTCGCACGGCAGAAGGGGCGGAAGAAGCTATTAAGCGCTTGACGGAAGAGTTGCCTGATCTGATTCTGATGGACGTGGTGATGCCGGGTCAGAACGGTTATCAACTCACCCGCTCTATCAACAGGACGCCTGAGTACGCGCAGATCCCCATCATTTTGTGCACCAGCAAAAGCCTGGAAACCGACCGCGTATGGGGTATGCGCCAGGGTGCACGTGATTACGTGACCAAACCGGTTAACGTGGATGAGCTGATGGAAAAGATCAAGGCCTTAGGTTAACTTTTACCCATGGCAAATCGCGAAGCACTTCGGGAGCTGCAAACGCGGCTGGCCAGTCGTTTGCAAACCGCAAAGGCAGAGGGCTTGTCCATCTCGTGGCTGGCCGTTCGGGCGGGGGGGGGGAACTATTTGTTGCCGCTTGCGCAGTCGGGCCAAATCTTCCCTGTGCCTAATGTCCAAGGTGTGCCTTATGCGCAGCCTTGGTTTTTGGGTGTCGGCAATTTGCAGGGTGGTTTGTTTGGCTTGGTAGATTTTGCTGGATTCATCAAGGGGGGGCGTGTGCCCGCCCGGTCGGATCAGTCAATGGCGCAAGCTCGCGTCGTCACTTTGAATGCGGCCCTGGATGTTAATTGCGCTTTGTTGGTGGACGAGCTGGCGGGCTTGAGGCAGCTGAGTGCTTTCTCTGGCTCTGAGCCACCGCCCGTTGGCGCGCTTGCTTGTTTTGGTCATCGCTATGCTGATGTTCAGGGGGCGTATTGGCAAGAAATTAACCTCCAGTCCTTGTCCAAAATGCCAGAGTTTTTGGGTGTCAGTGCCTAAGTTTTAACGTAAGGTTCCATCATGTCCGTAGTCGATAAATTGAAGAGTCTGTTTGCCAAGAAGATGCCTGAATCCGAGCAGGATTCTCGCTTTAGCCTTGCAATGCCGGGCGAGGCTGTTGATTCGATGCTTGCTGATTCCGTGATTCCAGCGACTCCGCTGCCAACGGAGGTGCCCAAAGCAATTGTTCCTGTTGAGTCTTCTGATGAATCTGTGTTCAAGGTGGATCAATCGGATCTCATATTTGTTCCAGGACTGGGAAGTAAAACGGTCGTTCAGCATCAGCGATTGTTGGCGATTTTTTTGGGTCTTTCCCTGATCGTGCTGGCTATAGTTGCTGTGACGAGTTTGAGTTCGGCTGATAAGGTTGCCCAGCAGGTGGGTGCCATGGGCCAATCTTTGATGCAGTCACAGCGATTGGCTAAATCTGCTTCTCAGGCCTTGGTTGGTGTGCCTCAGGCGTTCCCAGAGGTGGCAGAGAGCTCCAACGTGTTTGCCAAGAGTTTGCGCGCCCTGCAAGGTGGTGACGATCAGATGCGATTGGAGCCGCTGGCTGACGACATGCAGCCACAACTGGAAAAGGTCTTGCCTTTGATGCTGAGGGCTGAAAAAAGTGCGGGTGTTATTTTGGCTCAGAAGGATGTTTTGACACAGGTGGGAGAGGCGTTGCGTTTGATCAATCGCCAATCTTCTGATCTGTTGGAAGTCGCAGAAACGATTGCGTCACTCAAGCTCCAGCAAAATGCACCTCCGGCTGAAATTTCTGCCGCAGGTCAGTTGGTGATGCTGACCCAGCGCATTGGTAAATCGTCGAATGAATTTTTGACGGCTGAGGGTGTTAGTCCCGAGGCTGTTTTCTTGTTGGGTAAAGACCTCAATTCATTCAAGGAAATTGCTCAAGGTTTGCGAGATGGAAGTCCTGAGTTGCGCTTGACTGCTGCGAAGGACGCGCAGGTGCGTGAGCAAATCGAGGCCCTATTGAAGCTTTATGAACCAACACGTATCCAAGCTGGTGCCGTACTCAGTAAATTGCAAGGACTGGTTGCTGCGCGAGAGGCTCAATTGGTTGTGATTGCCGATAGTGAGCCGATTCGAAAAGAACTTGAGGCCTTGCAAGCCGAATTGGCGGCTAATACGGGCTTGAGTGCGCTGGCATTGTTGTCGCTCCTGACTGCTGCTGTTTTCTCGCTGTTGTGTGCAGCCGGATTGGCCTATGTTCAGCTGCAAGATAGTCGTAAACGGCAAGTGCTAGCCGAAGCTCAGCGTCAGGAGGCTAAGCAGCAGGAGAAGGAGGCCATGCGAGTTAATGAGGCCAATCAGGCTGCTATTTTGCGTTTGATGAATGAATTGCAGACTGTGGCTGAAGGTGATTTGACTCAAGAAGCTACTGTGACGGAAGACATTACGGGCGCTATTGCGGATTCGGTAAATTACACGGTGGAGGAGTTGCGCATCTTGGTCGGTAACGTGCAATCTACGGCGGCCCGAGTCGCACAGACAACTGCTGAGGTTGATCAGACGTCTACGGAGTTGCTTGCGGCGTCTAACGAGCAACTTCATGAAATTGGAGAAACGGGACGCTCCGTCGTGGACATGGCGACACGCATTAATGCGGTTTCGCTTCAAGCTCAGGAGTCTGCCAACGTTGCGCGCCAATCATTGATGGCTGCGGAGACGGGTCTTAAAGCTGTACAGAACACGATTGGAGGTATGAATTCGATTCGTGATCAGATTCAGGATACGTCCAAGCGTATTAAGCGTCTGGGTGAGTCATCCCAAGAAATTGGAGAGATCACGGAGTTGATTTCTGACATTACCGAGCAGACCAACGTTCTTGCCTTGAATGCGGCCATTCAAGCGGCTTCAGCCGGTGAAGCGGGTCGAGGTTTTTCCGTTGTGGCGGAAGAGGTGCAACGTCTGGCTGAGCGTTCAGCTGATGCGACGAATCAGATCGCTGCTTTGGTGAAGGCGATTCAGACCGATACGCAAGATGCGGTTGCTGCTATGGAGCGCTCCACCCAAGGGGTGGTTGAAGGTGCTCGATTGTCTGACAATGCCGGTACAGCCCTCACAGAAATTGACCAGGTGTCCAGGCACCTTTCTGAGCTGATTGAGAAGATTTCCAATTCGACTTCCAGTGAGGCCAAATTGGCCAACGTGGTGGCTGGCAATATTCAGCACATTTTCGCGGTGACGGAGCAGACGGGTGAGGGTACGCGTGCAACAGCGACCCAGGTGCGAGAGCTCTCCGCCATGGCGGAAGAGTTGCGTCAGTCAGTCGCACGGTTCAGGATCGCTTGATTCCGAAAGCCCGAGAACAGCCTCTAACTGGAGCGCCAGCATTCATGCAAGTCCATTCAGACTCAAGCAGCGTTAGTGAATCCGTAGATGGTGATCTCGGCCCCTTAGCGTGGGTGCTGGATGAGCTGCGCAAGTCCTTGGAGGGCGCTACAAAGGCCATTAGGCGCTTTGTCCGCGACGCCGATAAGGCGCGTGGCACGGGCCTCGAGTCCTTGGATACAGGACAGTTGCGCATTGCACGGCAGCAACTTCATCAAGCTGTTGGTGCCTTGGAAATGGTGGGGCAAAGTGAGCCCGCCAAGGTGCTAAGAGCTATGGAAAGTTTGGCTCAAAAATTTGTTCAGCAGCCTGAGTTTTGCAGTGAGGTGGCGGCGGCTATGGTCGAGCGTGCCAGTTTTGCATTGACTGAGTATTTGGAAGGTGTTTTACGGGGTAAATCAACCTCTGCTGTAGCACTATTTCCTCAATACAGAGAAATTCTCAAGCTCCTGGGCGAGGAGCGCATCCATCCAGCTGATCTTGGCACGATAGAGTGGCACTGGGTTGAGATGAGGTTGCCTCAGACAGCAGAGCCCATGACCTATGGCGCTCCGCTTCGTAGCAAGTTGGACTCATCGATGCTCAACATCGTGAAGACGGGCAATGTGGCTTCGGCTAAAACGGTGAGAGATATCAGTCTGTCGCTAGCGGCCAGTCAACAAAAGCTTGAGCCCAGAGCGTTCTGGCAACTTTGCGCTGCCTTCTTCGATGCACTGGCCCATAAGCTTTGCCCCATTGATGTTTACTCCAAGCGAACGGCGTCGCGTGTGCTGTTGCAGTACGCTACGCTGGCCAAAGACAATCAGGATCTGTCCGTACGTCTGGTGCAAGACCTACTTTTCTTTTGTGGACAATCTGTTCCGACGAAGGCAGATGAGGCGCTTGTTTTGACCGCGTGCCGCGAAGCTTATGGGCTCACAACAACGGAGGTGGTGGACTACGAGACTGCGCAGTTCGGCCGATTTGATCCCGCACTACTGGGGCAATTACGAAAACGCATTGCTACCGCCACAGAAACCTGGGCGGCCCTTTCTGGTGGCGATACCAATCGATTGAAAGTCGTGGCGGAGCAGTTTAATGCGGTCAGCGATACCATTTTGAAGCTGCACCCGGAGAACAAGGAGGTTGCAAAAGCCTTGGTCAAAGCGGTCGAACAAACCGTGCGTTCAGGCCAGCCACCTTCAACGCCAGTTGGGATGGAGGTCGCTACTGCCATTCTGTATCTGGATGCCGCATATGAAGACATAGATCCTGCCGATTCGCACATGGCCGAGCGCAGCTTGAGGCTGTCACAACGCTTGGACTATGTCATTACAGGCGGATCCTCCGAGCCCTTGGAGGGATGGATGGAGGAGATCTACCGTCGTGTCAGTGACCGCCAGACTATGGGGAGCGTGGTCAATGAGTTGCGCAACACGCTAACGGAAACCGAAAATTCGTTAGATCTATTTTTCCGAGATCCAAAAAACAAAGAGCCTCTGAAAGAGGTGCCTGGAAAATTTGCGCAAATGCGCGGTGTTTTCTCGGTTCTGGGGTTGGATCAGGCTGCCTTGGCGACCGTTCGTATGCGCGCTAGCGTTGAGAAATTGGTACTCGAAAAGACACTCGTCGATCCGTCCATACAAGCGCAACTGTTTGAGAAGCTAGGTAACAGCTTGGGTGCATTGGGTTTTCTGGTTGATATGTTGAGCTATCAGCGAGTACTTGCTAAAAAAATGTTCGTGTATGACGAGGCGCTGGGTGAGTTCGTGTCGCTTATGGGGCGCAAGAAAGAAGAAGGAGTTGTTGTTGATCCGGTCAAGATCGAGCAAAAGGAAATCATTGAAGACCCTGTAGTCTCGATACTTCCACCCCCAGCGGATAACGATACGTCCGTGCCAATGCAGCCTGTTGAGGTAATTCAGGTAACGACATCATCTTCAGCAGGTGAGAGCAATGAAGACGATGACGCTGAATTGCGCGAGATCTTTTTGGAAGAGGTTCGCGAGGTGGTTGGAAATGCCATGGAGGCAATCAAGACGCTTGTTGCAGAACCCCAAAATGCAGAGCATTTGACTACGTTACGACGTGCCTTTCACACGCTCAAAGGCAGTTCGCGTATGGTGGGCCTAAACGAGTTTGGCGAGGCCGCTTGGTCTATGGAGCAGTTGCTGAATCACTGGTTAGCAGAGCAAAAACCAGCCAGCGAATCTTTCTTGCGGTTGTCGCACGAAAGTATGCAAGGCTTGGGGCGCTGGGTAGAAGATATTGCAAAGGGCGTTGATGAGCGGTGGAGCTCGCCCCCATTTCGTCAGGCCGCAGATAGTCTGCGGCTTAATAACAAATACAGTCCACTTGCAATTCCAGATGAAGAGGCATCACTGCCGACGCATGTGTCATCGAATGCACTCCAAAATGTTCCGCTACAAACGGTAGAGCCTTCGTCAGATGTAACAACGTTCCCGTTGACGGTCATGAGTGAACTGGATGTCGCAGAGGGGTTGACGAGCCCATTGGGAGAGATTTCTGCAGAGATGAATTTCCCAATGGCAGATGCCTTGGACTTTGAGCTCACGCGGGTGATGACAGACATCCCTAGTAGTCAAGACGTCCGAGCAGTCGAACCCGTTTCAAACGATACTGAACTCTCATTCCCCGATGTGTTTGAATTTGAGAGCGCTGATCTCGAAGCATCATTGCCAGTGATTGCCGCCAAGGCCATAGAAGTCGAGCCTCCTCACGTTGATGCGCCACTGATTTCGACGGATTTGGATGTGTCGGAAACCGACATGTCTCAAGTCGCAGATGAGCAGGTGAAAGTTATCGAGTCTTTGCGCATTGGCATCCCTCTTTACAACGTTTATCTCAATGAGGCAGATGAGTGGTCTCGTCGATTGCAAACGGAATTAAACGAGTGGGCACTGGAGTTACACAAGCCTCTTTCAGATACCAGTATTGCGCTGGCGCACTCTTTGGGGGGCAGTTCCGCCACCGTAGGTTTTATGGGGCTTTCAAAGATTGCACGCCTACTTGAACAAGCCTTGCAGCACGTGCAGCTTCATGGGCGTGGTTGGCCTGAGCA
>CANCAO010000096.1 GCA_947374105.1 Comamonadaceae bacterium
GAGGAGGTGTACCACCGGCCCGCCTCCACCTTTGTCGCCAGCTTCATCGGCTCACCCCCCATGAACCTGCTGCGCCGCGCGCCGCACGGTCGTGCCGGAGCTATTCTGGGCGTGCGGCCCGAGCACCTGCAAATCACAGCACAAGCGACCGACACGGGCTGGACGGTGCAGGTCGAGGCGGTTGAGATGCTGGGGGCCGAACGGCTGCTCTACACCCGCCTGGACGGGGAGCAAATCATCGTACGCACCGAAGAAGAGCAGGGTATCGTGCCCGCTATCGGATCAGACCTCCACATCAGCCCCCGAGCCGAGCGGCTGCACTGGTTTGATGCGGCTACGGGCAAGCGCCTTTGAGTCGGCTTATGAACCAACCCGTGAGCCCAATAGTCACCGCAGAACACTGGCCCTACCCGCGCTGGATCGCCCACCGGGGCGCGGGCAAGCTGGCCCCTGAGAACACGCTGGCCGCTTTCCGTGTGGGCGCTGGGCATGGCTACCGCATGTTCGAGTGCGACGTCAAACTCTCCAGCGACGGCGTACCCTTTCTTCTGCACGACAGCACCTTGACCCGCACCACCAACGCCGCCGCACGCCACGGGCCACAGGCCAGCGCAGTCGCGGGCGAGCACCCCTGGGCCACCCTGCGCACGTTGGACGCAGGGGCCTGGCATTCCGCCCCCTTCAAAGGCGAACCCCTGCCCACTCTGGACGAGGTCGCGCAGTTCTGCCTGCAACACCAGTACTACCTCAACATCGAGATCAAACCCACACCCGGCACCGAGCGCCACACCGGTAACGTAGTCGCCCGCAACGCCGCCCGCCTCTGGCAAAACGCCGCCGCGCCGCCCCTGCTCACCTCGTTTGATGTGGCGGCGCTGGAAGGTGCGCGCGATGCCGAGCCTGAGTTGCCCATCCCCTTGCCACGCGGCCTGTTGCTCGACACCCTGTGGACCGGCTGGCTGGAAACCGCCCTCGCCCTGGGCTGCGTCGCCGTGGTGTGTAAACACACCCTGTGGGACACATCCACCGTCATCGAAGCCAGGAGCGCAGGCTTTCGCTGCTTGAGCTACACCGTCAATGACGAAGCTGAAGCGAAGCGTCTATTCGACTTGGGCACGGATGGGGTCATCACGGATCGGGTGGATTTGCTCTCGCCATCGCTAATTTGAGCCGCACAATTCACGCCGTCAGGGCGTGAATTCCGTGATCGCTCGGTTGTGCATCAGACTCCACCCAGCACTCACGTTGCCCAAGACCTTCATGTCCGGCGTTTGCACGGCGTATTGCCACACGATCTCTGTGAAGTTGAGCTTGAACTGCTCGGTCGGCATGTCGTCGGGGTGTGACTGGAACTGGATCTCGCTGATCAGCGCATCACGCAACATGAAGGTCAGGATATTGCCGACCTGATCCCCCGAGTTGCGCACGATGTAGATGTAGGACGGTGAGTCTTTGCCACCCAAAGATTGCGCGCGCAGGCAAGCGTCGTACATCTTGACCGAAGTCTTGTCCACGTACTTGACGCAGGTGAACTCGGTGATCACGGGACGCCCTGATGTGCGGGCTGAATTGCTGACATCGGTCGTCACCTGCTGTTTAATGCCTTGATGCACGGAGACCAGCTCAATGCATTGACCAATAGGTTTGTTGGTGTAGCCGTTTTTAAATTCAGACTCCCAGTCTTTACCCAGATTGATCAGGCTACCGCCTGTTGCCCAATCATTGCTAGCGGTTGGAAAGAGCGAGGGGTCGCCGGGTTGCAGCAGGATCAGGTCCATGGATTCTCCTTTTTTACGATGTTGATCGGTAAGGCTCGCAACAGCATTACCCTGGAAGTGCGACCACCAGACGCATCGAGGTGGTCAGCTCTTCCAACTGAAAATGCGGACGTAGAAAGACGGTGGCGTTGTACGTGCCCGGTGAGCCGGGGATGTCGCTCACCACAATTTTGGCCTGACTCAAGGGGTAGCTGGCTTTGACGTCTTGCGGGGCATTTTCATCCAGCAGCACGTAGTTGGAAATCCATTCGTTGAGGTAGGCCTCTACGTTACCGCGCGTCAAGAAACTGCCCATCTTGTTGCGCATGATGACCTTGATGTAGTGCGCAAAGCGGGAGGCTGCAAGCATGTAGGGCAGCATGGCCGCCAACCTGACGTTGGCGCTGGCTTCGTCTGAAAAATAGGTCTTGGGGCGATGGGTGGCCGGCACTTCGAAAAAAACGGCAGTGTCGGTGTCTTTGCCGTGACACAGCGCGATAAAGCCCAGTTCACGCAATTCCTTGGCGAGTCGGTCGGTGATGGGCACTTCTGTCGGGCAAAGCAGGGTCTGGGCACCAACATCATTCGGGTAGCGATAGAGTGGCAAACCCTCCGCCCGACCGCCGCCTTCGATCCCCTGGATTGCCGCTGGCCAGTGGTAAAGAGCGAACGCATTCGTGATGCGCTGGGCCAACGCATAGGCCGCAGTGCCCCAAAGAAAATGCGCCGCTCGGGGTGCGCTGAGCTTGTCAATCTCCAGTTCTTCGAAGTCCAGGCCCTCTGCCAGACCACTGTTCTTGCCATAGGGCAGACGTAAGAGCACATGCGGCAACACCAATGACACGTAGCTAGCCTGCTCGCTTTGGCGAAACTCATTCCAGCTGATCATCTCGACGCTCTCGAAAATCTTGCTCAAGTCGCGTGGTTTCGGGAGATCACAAAAACTCTCAAGCCCAAACAGGGACGCTGACGCAGCGGTGATGAAGGGCGCATGAGCGGCGGCGGCCAGCTCGGCCATCTTCTGCAAAAAATAGATATCTTGCGCACTGCGACCCACTTCATAGCCCCCCACCAGCAGGCTGTAAGGCAAGCCTCCGTAAGTGCCAAATTCGGCCTCGTAAATCAGCTTGAACAAGTGACTTTGATCGAATGCGACGGCCTTCTCCAGATCGTCATGCACTTCATCCTGCGTGGCGTTAAAAACGCGCAACTGCAGCAGGGTGTTGGTCTCGGTATTGACCACCAGACCGTGCAGCCCGCGCCAGCTGGCCTCCAGTGCCTGGAAATTCCGGGCGTGCAGAATGGCCCGCAACTGTAGGCCCAGCAAGGCATCTATGTCGGCACAGGGTTGACCGCCCTGTACAAGCTGGGCGCGCTGCTCGATCAAACGGTTCAGTGCAGGCACAGCCCGTGCAACGGCCAGAGGTGTGAAGTCGTCCAGCGAGGTGAAGTGAAGCACGCCGCCCAAGGTGTCGGCATCGTCTGGGCTTTCTTTGGGCAGGGTGCGCTGAACCGTGTCCAGGCTGACCCTGGCCTGCGCTGTCGCCATCACGTCATTGAAGTTGTCTCTATCGATGTTGAGCAACGTGCGCTGCTTGTAGGGTGGCAGGGGCGCACCGTCTGATCGGTCGCCCGACAGGTCGGCCAAAATACCCACGATGAAAGGCAGCTCACGCTTCTCTATCGCGCCGCCCGTCTCCAGGTCGTAGGTAATTTTGACGCGCGGTGGACGGTTTTTCCTCAGCCATTTTTGGACGCTTTCACTCATGACACCTCGCAACAGTTGGGCTCAAAATTGCACAATAACAAGCCCTTAGTGTCGCCGCACTGGTGCAGCAACAAAGTAAGCCCCGCGTAGTCAAAGCGCGCCACACTCGACCCCGCCCTTTTCAAACCCAGGAGATTCCCATGACCCGTGAAGTTGTTGTTGTCAGCGGTGTGCGCACCGCCATTGGTCCCTATGGCGGCAGCCTGAAGGACATCGCTCCCACCGAGCTGGCCGCCCAGGTGGTGCGCGAGTCGCTGGCCCGCGCCAACGTGGATGGCAAGGACGTGGGCCATGTGGTGTTTGGCCATGTGGTCAACACCGAGCCCAAAGACATGTACCTGAGTCGCGTGGCGGCCATCAACGGCGGCTGCGGGGAGGGCACACCCGCCTTCAACGTCAACCGCCTGTGCGGCTCCGGCTTGCAGGCCATCATCAACGCCAGCCAGTCGATCTTGCTGGGCGACACCGACATCGCCATTGGCGGTGGCGCGGAGAACATGAGCCGTGGCCCTTACGCCAGCCTCACGGCGCGCTGGGGTGCCCGCATGGGTGACACCAAAATGGTCGATATGGTGGTCGGTGCGCTGCATGACCCGTTCCAGAACATTCACATGGGTGTGACGGCTGAGAACATTGCCGCCAAGTGGGGCATTACCCGCGAACAGCAGGACGCCATTGCGGTGGATAGCCACAACCGCGCCCAGCGCGCCACCGAGGCCGGTTACTTCACCGCCCAAATCATGCCGGTGATGCTCAAGAGCAAAAAGGGCGAGGTGGCCTACGCGACCGACGAGCATTTCCGCCCCAACTGCACGTTGGCTGACATGGCCAAGCTCAAACCCGTGTTCATCAAGGAAAACGGTACGGTCACCGCCGGCAATGCCTCAGGTATCAACGACGCCGCTGCCGCCGTGGTGCTGATGGAAGCGGCCACCGCCAAGGCCCGAGGCCTCGCGCCACTGGCTCGTCTGGTGGCTTACGCCCATGCGGGCGTTGACCCGAAGTACATGGGCATCGGCCCCGTGCCTGCGACGCAACTGGCACTGAAAAAAGCAGGTTTAACTGTCCAAGACCTGGACGTGATCGAAGCCAACGAGGCCTTTGCCGCGCAAGCCTGCGCCGTCACGCGCGACCTGGGGCTGGATCCGGCCAAGGTCAACCCCAATGGCTCGGGCATTTCGCTGGGTCACCCCATCGGTGCGACAGGCGCTTTGATCACGGTCAAGGCGCTGTACGAGTTGCAGCGCATCCAGGGCCGCTACGCGCTGGTGACCATGTGCATTGGGGGTGGACAGGGGATAGCGGCGATTTTTGAGCGACTCTAAGCCGCCGCGATGTGCTGCTTTTTTAGTAGCACATCGCGCTACATTTCATTGGTCTAAAGCCTCTTTTTATGCTGAAGAAAGAAGGCCAGCATGGCCTCTGAAGCCGAGGGGCCTTCAGGCGCAGTGAAAGAGCCCGCCGCGTCACCGCCTGACCAAGCATGCGGCCCGTCTTTAATGCGCCAATGCTCCACGAAAGAGGGTCCGTCTGGGCTGCAGTAAATGAGGCGTTGCGTGCTTGCTTGGGCTGCCTTAGTTTGCGCTTCAAGCTGGCTTGCTCCCTTTTTCAACGGCACGCCAAAGGCCTCCCACGCGGCCAATGCCGCATCGGCGATGTGATCACCGTTGTCGGGGTGAACGGTGGTGTCGGCGCTGCCGTGAAACACGATGGTGGGTAGCGGGGCGAGAGTGGCCCGCTTTTTCCCCTTGTTGGCCCCTGTACGCATGGCGGTGAAGGCCGACAGCATGTCCTGCGCCGCCCCTGCAGGCAAGCCAGAGTGCACGCCCAGGGCGGCAAAAATATCAGGGTACAAACCTGCCACCACCGCCGCCATAGCCCCACCAGCGGAGAGCCCTGCAATGTAAACCCGGTCTGGGTCGGCCCGGCTTCCGCCGTGGTCACGACTGAGCACTTGGCGCGTGAGCGCAGCGATCATGCCCGGCTCACCTTGATCGATTTGTTGATGCTCGGGCTCAAACCAGTTCCAGCAACGGGCTTGGTTGGCTTTGGGAAGTTGCTCGGGGTAGAGCACCATGCAACCTTGCGCTTCAGCCAGCGCATTCATGGCCGTGCCCTGGGCAAAGTCATGCGCGTCTTGTTTACAACCGTGCAACAGCACGATCAGGGGGCGCTTCAGGGCATCTTGTAAGCAGACTTCCCTGGGATGGCCTGCGTCCGGGGGGGTTGGTGCTGTGGGGACGTAGAGCCGGTAGGGATAGGTCTTTGCATCGAAGGTAAAGCTGGCTTCGGTGAAGTTTTTCACCTCGGTTTGCAATTTGACCGGGACTTGAGCCTGAACTTGAGCCGTGGCTTGGGCTTTACCTTCTGCTGCGGTTGAATGTGGCGGGCGCAGGCCCGGGAGCACACACCTCAACCAGCGTGTAGCCGCTAGGCGTCGGCTCAGGCGGTTGTCTCTCATGGCATTCACCAAAAATTGACGCCACGGCTTCTGATACTGGGGTTGGTGCACGAGACTTCCAATCAAATAATGCTGCATTGCAGCAAATGGTACGCCTTTTCTCGTACTTGTGCGCGACGCCGTGTGAGCTTTTCAGCGTCGCCAGCCGCTCTCCATCACCCATTGCGTGCTAGCCAATACCAACACCAGAGCGGCGTAGGTGGTCATCTTGCCGTCGCGTCCAAAAAACCACAGTCCGACCGTCAACACGACCAATCCCGCTACAAAGTTGATAGCTGATTGTGCTAGCCAACCAAGGCTAACAGCCCGTTTTGTATTTGAAAATCGCACCACAAATCGGGCCAAAAAAGGCAACAGCAAGGCTAGCGCCAGCGCAGGCGCAGCGAAATTCAGAAGATGGATAAGGGCGTCCCAAGGGTTCATGCGACAAATTTTATAATTAAGCGTATGGCAGTTTGGGCTTTAGGCATTAACCACACCACCGCGCCCCTGGATTTGCGCGGTCGGTTTGCGTTCGCGCTCGATCAAATCGGCCCCACCTTGCACGGCCT
>CANCAO010000097.1 GCA_947374105.1 Comamonadaceae bacterium
GACCCGGCAGGGCAATCATCACCTCCACCACATCGGCCTCGACCATCGCAGCACGAATCTCGCCTTCGCTGTTTTGGCTACTGCTCATGGAGCCGTTGGCCAGCACAATGCCCGCCCTGCCCGTGGGCTTGAGGTGGTGCAGCATGTGCTGAAGCCAGGCGTAGTTGGCGTTACCCTGCGGTGGGTCGCCATACACCCAGCGCGCATCACCCGTCAGGCTGCCATGCCACCAGTCGCTGATGTTGAAGGGCGGGTTGGCCAGGATGAAGTCGGCGCGCAAATCCGGGTGCTGGTTTCGGGTGAAGGTGTCACCGGGCTCGCGGCCCAGGTTGAAGTCAATACCGCGAATGGCGAGGTTCATGGCGGCGAGGCGCCAGGTGGTCGGGTTCGCCTCTTGCCCATAGATCGCCACATCGCCCAGCTTGCCGCCGTGGGCCTCAATGAACTTCTCGGACTGCACAAACATGCCGCCAGAGCCGCAGCAGGGGTCATAGACTTGTCCGCTGTGCGGGCTGAGCACGGCCACCAGGGTTTTGACGATGCTGGCCGGGGTGTAGAACTGCCCGCCACGCTTGCCTTCAGCGCTGGCGAACATGCCCAGAAAGTATTCGTAGACCTGGCCCAGCACGTCCCGCGCCGTGCTCGGGTTGTCGCCAAAGCCGATGGTGGAGACCAAATCGACCAGTTCACCCAGCTTTCCATCGGGCAACTGGGCGCGGGCGTAACGCTTGTCCAGAATGCCCTTGAGCTTGGGGTTTTCCGTCTCAATCAGGGTCAGGGCGTCGTCAATGCGTTTGCCGATGTCCGGTTGCTTGGCGGCACCGCGCAGGGCCTCCCAGCGAGCTGGCTCGGGCACCCAAAAGGCGTTGACCTCTTTGTAATAGTCGCGGTCTTCCAGTTCGGCTTCAATGTCACCAGGGCCTGCCTCGGGATAGAAATATTCGTCAGCCGGGTTGGTGAGCCGCGTGGTCAGCTCGGCGCGGCGGGCGGCAAAAGTGTCGGAGATGTACTTGACGAAGATGAGGCCGAGCACCAGGTGCTTGTATTCGGCGGCGTCCATATTGGCGCGCAGCTTGTCGGCGGTCGCCCAGAGGGTCTTTTTGATGTCGTCAAGCATTCTTATTCCCTGTCTTTTCTACTTATGCCAGTGAGTTCAAGCTCACACCTCAGTCGAATTCCGTGTGTTGCCGGGCAATAACGCCCATGTTAATTCGTAATGCCATCAAAACTGGCTGTTGAGTTAGATGAAAATTGTGCCCTGAGTGGCAAATGCAACTCAGGGGTACTCTTCTGCGAATCGCCTCTGACTCCCTTTTTCCTACGTGACCACATGCAGCTAGCCTCCTTGCCACCGTTGCCTTGTTTCACGCGCAGCGTCATGCGTTGGCTGACCGAGCTGATCAGGTCCGGCGAGACCTCGGTGCCGTAGTGCTCGGCCAGAAAGCCTTGAATCTCGCGCACCGTCATACCGCGTGCGTAAATGGCCACGATCTTGTCGTCGAAGCCGATGAAGCGGCGTTCGTGCTTGGGGATGAGCAGAGGCTCGAAGCTGCCTGAAGCGCCGTTGCGGTGGTTCTTGCCCTCGGTGGGTTTGTCAGCACTGCCTGCATAGCCCGGGTTGTGGGTGAGTTCTTCGCCCAGGGCGCGCTCAATCAGTGCCTTCTAGAACGCCATGGAGGCAGAGTTCACCGCCTCCGCGCTCATCGGGCCGTTTACAAACGATTATTAAGTTACTTGGAGGTGGTGGGCAGCACTTGTGCTGCTTTGGGCTTGCGTGTCTTGCTTGGCATTTATGTTGTTGGGTGACATGGTATGCCTCACTCACAAAATCTCTGACAGTCTCCTTTGAAATTGTTGTGCTTGGGAGCAAACTTCTTCTGTGAACATTACAGACGACCTTTTTGTAAAACCAACTTTTTTAGCGTGGCTTCCAGGCGAAACCCTGTTCAGCTTGATCAGTCGCCACCACTACTTTTCGGGCCAGCCACTCTCGGCACGCACCTGCGAGCAGTTCTTTGGGCATCCGCGTGCTGGCTCCCAGCACGATCTGCCTAGCCGTCTCGCGCATTTCGTGAGCCGTACGAGCGGGGGCTTTGGCGACGTTGAAAATGTCGCCAAAAATCGCACTCTCCTGGCTTACTACGCAGCCTACATTTCGCCCGAAGAGTTGAAAAACGCTATCACCTGCATGGCTGGCGATAGTGTTGCGCATCTCAAACTTCGACTCGGAATTCTGACCAGTCGTTTCAGAGCCAACCACCCGCTCAAATCCTGCGAGGTCTGCATGGCAGAAGATCGTTCCACATTTGGCTGGGCGTACTGGCACCTTGACCATCAGTATCCTGGCGTGTGGATTTGTCAGAAGCATGATCGACAGCTTATGGAGTCCACTCTCAAGGCCACTGGCGTGGAACGGTTTCAGTGGCATCTCCCCGCTGCGGAGCACTTTCGCGAATGGCCTGTCGAAAAGCGACAAGCCCTACTTGATGGGAAAGTTGCGCTGCAAAGCCTGTCACGCCAAGTGGCCGATCTGACGGCAAGCGCACTCGACCGTAGCATCGATACATCCCGCTTGCATGAAGTCTACCGGGCCGAGTTCCTGCGTCGCGAATGGGTGACCCAAGGCGGCAGCTTTCGGATGCCGGTTATTGCGGCGGGCTTCCTGGATTACGTCAAACACCTTCGAGCTGTACCGGAGTTGGAGGCACTGCCTACAACGGCTGACGAAGCCGCGATCCAGTTGGGCCGCCTGTTGCGCCCACCGCGCAGTGGGACACATCCCTTGCGACACATGGTGCTGATCAACTGGCTTTTTGGATCCGCCGAGGCATTTTGGCAGGCCCAGGCTTCGGCGCTCAATCCACCCATTGCATTGCCGAAGGCGGCTTTTTCGTCCGACCAGAAATCCGAAGGCAGCAACAAAGATCCGCGACGAGAGCAGCTGATCGGTTTGCTGACGGTGCAGAAACAGTCCGCGCGAATGGCGGCAAGGGCCATTGGCATCGATGTTGGGACAGCAATGTCCTGGGCGGCCCAGGCCGGGTTGTCTATTTCCCGACGCCCGAAAAAGCTTGTCGGTGAACTTCGACGGCGTACCATCGCCGAACTCCAAAACGGCATCGACAAAGCTGTGGTCGCCGCCAACGCGCAGATCTCCGTCGTCACCATCACCAAATTGCTGTTGAGCGAAATTGGACTGCATGCCGCGTGGCGCCAAGCACGAGAGCACCGAGCGCGGGCCACGGCCAGGGAAGTTTGGGGTCAACTGCTGCAAACTCATCGTGGGGTTGGCGTCAAATTTCTGCGAGCCCTCGAACCGGCGACCTATGCGTGGCTGTATCGAAACGACCGTGCATGGCTGGACAGCCACAAGCCGGATCAGCAAGCGTTACCGGCGAGGTCTGGTGGTTTGCACGTTTTATGGGATGAGCGCGATCAAACTCTGTGCGCTGAGGTTAAACAGGCCGCGCAGGCCCTTCGCAAGGCCGCTGGAGCACGCCAAATCAAGCTTTGGCAGATCTATCAGGCCGTACCTGCGCTCAAGGCCAAAATCGCGGCTCTGGAACGGTTGCCTTTGACACGCCGAGCCATCGATCAGGCTATCCAACGCCATGGTGCCGAGTCCGCAGCGCCAGATCTATTCGACTGAAATATGCAACCACGAATTTCATTGGCTTTTAAAACTCGACCTCATTTAATGTAAATATGCTCCCTGATATGCTTTATGCATGTTTCAACCGGATCTAAAAGCACGCGCCGAACGCGCACGGCACATCTGCAAAGCCCGTGGTGTGACCCAGGCGCAAATCGCTGCGGACTTGGGTGCCAGCCAATCGCAGGTCAGTCGAATCTTGCAGGGACAGGGCCTGCGCGCGTCGCGTTTGGCGGAAGAGGTATGCCTATACGTCGAGAAACATGAGGGTGGCGTGACTACTGACTCGGTGAAAGCCAATGAAGAGCTGGTCAACGCACTGACTGTCACTTGGGATGGTTCGGCAACGCACGCCAGGGCATTGGCCTCCGTCATTCGGTCACTGTCCGCATTGGGGCCAAGTCATTCAACTCTGCCACAAAAGGGGTCAAAGACATGAACATGCTGATCCGACCGGCGCCACTGCCCGACGAATTGGACCGTGGTTACCTGGGGCGAATCATGCGCATCAATGGCTTCTTGACGGAGAAAGATGCCATGGCCAACATGGTGCGCATGTTCGATCTGGAGCATCTGCCGAGGTGGGAGCGCTCCGTTTTGGAAGCGCTCAGTCTTATGGCCGGTCAGTCGCTGGAGCAGTTCGGACGCGAACATTCCACGATTCCAATCCGACGTGCCATCACCTCTTTCCTGCCCGATCTTCCTCACGGTAGCCCGACACGACGCACCCTCTTGAGTAACTTCGGGATGGTGGCGGCGAGGCCCGGGGCATATTTCTGCCGAGAGTGCGTGTCTGCTGATGTGAGTTTTCATGGGGTAAGTTATTGGCGCCGAGAGCACCAGGTGCCTGGGCACCTTTGGTGCCCCAAGCACTCGACGCCACTGAGGTTCATGGAAGACGAGGATGCATTTCTTCAAGCGCCGTCAAAGTTCTTATCTCAAGCAGAGACAGTTCCCCGCGAATGGTTTGCCGACGCCGCAGACAATTCGTGCGTCAGCAGGTTCATGGACATCATGTCAGGACTGATGGAACGCGAACTGCCAATAGATGTCAAGTATGTGGCGCTCGCGCTGCGCGCGCAGGCCGCCGCCAGGGGATTACAGACTAATGGTGGAAAGGTCAAAAAGCCCCTGCTCAGTGACCTCATCCAGGACTCCTTTCCCCGAAATTGGTTGAACAACGTATTTCGGGACCTTGCAAATAAGACGCGAGGACAAATCCTGAACCAAGCCGATGGCGTGCTGTTCATGCGCACATCTGCTTCGTCAGTTTCCTCTTACGTCCTGGCCGCAGCAGTTCTGTATGAATCAGCCGATGAAGCGTTGAACAAATTGTTCAACGCCAGTCAGACCTTTGAGGATGGGCCTAAGCGAAAGTCACTGACGCAGCCGAGCCTGGACAGCGGGGCCTTGGTGGCGGCGTACACCGAAAGCCAGGGGCTTCATCCAACGACGGCTCGGCGTCTCGGAATACCACTGCACCAGGCCGTGTCGATGCTGAACAGTCTGGGGCTCCCCAACTTGAGCCGCGGACGCGGCACCGGGAGCATGATTACCGCGGTGGTTGATTTTTATGTGCATGGCAAGCCTTTTGCTGAAAGTCTTTCCAGACTGACATCAGACGAACTAGAGTGCTTGTTGCGAACGTCGGCCGTCAACCTGAAATCAGCCCTTATGTCCTTTGCGGCACCTAAGCCGCAAAGGACACTGGTTGGCAAGCGTGTCAAATCGTCGTTACCCAGAGACACGAAAGGTGCTGCGGAAGAGACTTCACGCCCTTACACGGCACGGCAGCCATCGACAATCGTACAGGCGTCTCATAGACGCGAGACCGAGTTCCAAAACTGAGACCAGAACGCGCCATCGCGGGGCATGAGATCTTCATACTTGGACATTCGCACGGGATCTTTGCTTCGAAACGCCGCCACCGCCGGCGCAACCGGTGCCAGGAACGTGGCGGCTGCTTTCTTGAAGTCGTCGATGAGCAGATTGCCTTTGTTGCGCTCTAGCGCTACACGTTGAGCAGCAATCCACAGGGCAATGATCAGCCTCTGAATTCCTCCCGTCAACTCAATGATCAGCTCACCGAGCTCGACGCCGACCACCAATTTATGCTGGACATATTGATAGCGGCCGAGTTTCTTTAAGAATTCATCCCGGAATTCCAGGTCGCTCGCGTTTTCAAAATGATGGAATGGGTGGTATCCACAGGTGACGATGCGTTGGGTGTTGCTCAGGCGTCGGGTTAGGGCACCAATTCCGTCGGGCGTTCCAGAAACGAATAGCGGAATTTGCCACGTGTTGACAAGCGTCAGAATCCATTTGAGAACCTGGTCCTCGACAATGCTCAACTCAGGTGCATCTTTTATGCCTGCGCGCAGTCCACGTTTTTTGAGTGCCGCCAATTTGAAGAAATTCTGAATTTCATCAATATGCAGAACACCAAGAAAGTGGGCGCTGGCAACCTGCCGCCACTCGTCAAGCATCTTCATGCCATCCCGGCGCTCTCGCTGAAGGCTGGACGCAAAGCGGGCACTGCCGGTGGCCTTTTCCCACCCATGCATCAGCGCAACCGCTAGGTCCACGCCCCTGCCGCTGGGTGGGGCGTCCACCGACAGGAACACCACTTGCCCATGCCCGCCTTGCATTCGCGGAAATGAAGGGTGATGAATGACTTGCTGGGGATAGGTGCCGAAGGCGCGCAGGATAGCTTGGGTTTTCCCCGTGCCAGAGTGCCCTTCGGCCGCAGCCAGGAAGCCGGGTGCATGAATACGCGCTGAACCTGTGTGGGGCTCACCGCTGATGGTGGACCACGTTTGCGCGCTTGCAGGATCCCGGTATCGGTAGTTCTG
>CANCAO010000098.1 GCA_947374105.1 Comamonadaceae bacterium
CCCCCAAACGAGCGGGCTTGCATGCTTACCCCACCATTGCGCAGAGAAGATGGCAAACGCCATGACAAATGATGCCGTGCGCACCCGGTAGTTGGCCAGGACGAAGGGGTTGATGGGCCCACTGCGGTCTTTGGGGGCCAAGATACTCAGCATGATGAGATTCAGTCAGACGAAGGCTTGAGCGGCAAGGTGTTCTTGATGGAACGATCTTCTATATCCCTGAAAGTCCATTCTACAAGCGCTTCCAGCGCGGGTCGAGCCGCCTGTGCATTGGGGTGATTGACGATGGCCACCAGCACATGGCGCTGCCCGCTGAGCGCATGAACATAACCCGCCATCGCCACCACATCACGCAGGCTGCCACTTTTGAGATGGGCGCTGCCTGCGGCTTTGCCCTTGATGCGCCGGAGCGTGCCGTCCACGCCGACGATGGGCAAAGACGACACCAGCTCGGGCATCAGGGGCGAAGCCCAGGCGCTTTGCAGCAAGCGCGCCAAGGCCTCGGCGCTGATGCGCTCGGTGCGAGAGAGGCCCGAGCCGTTGTCCAGCACAGGCGCCGGCGTCGCGCCGAATCGATCGCGCCACCAGTCTTGCAGCAGCGCTCTGGAGCCCGCCAGCGTGCCCACGCCAAGTTGTTGCAAGCTCAGGGTGAGAAACAGCTGCTGCGCCATGACGTTATTGCTGAACTTGTTGATGTCACGAATGGTCTCGGCCAGCGTCGCTGAGTTCACACTCAAGGTGGCGGGCAGCGCAGCAGGCAGTCGACCCTCACGCACGCGGCCACTGAGTTGCCCGCCCATCTCTCGCCACAAGCCTTCAACCGTGCGCACGCTGTAGCTGGCCGGGTCGGCATAGGCCAGGGGCCAGACTTTCTCACCACAACTGGCTGAGTACGTGCCGTTGAAGCGGATGCGGTTGGCGTCGCTCATGTCGGCTTTGAGCGCGGCGCGGTAGTCATTGCAGTCACCGTTGACCAGGGGCACGCTGGTCTGCATCTGTACCCCGGCCAGTGGCGGCTCGTAGTTGACCCGGGCGACTTGCGCGGCACGATCGGGCACAAACGTCATCACCACCGATTTGAAGTTGAGCAGCAGCGCGTCGGGCGCAGCGTTGTAGGGGCGCAGCGGTTCGCCATCAAAGTCGCCGGGGTTGGGCGCGACAGTCTCAAACGCGCTGCGGTCCAGCACGATGTCGCCCGCAATCGTCTTGATGCCCAGGCCCTGCACGCGGCGCAGCAAGAGCCACAAACGCTCCAGCACCAGCTTGGGGTCGCCCTGGCCTTTGAGGTAGAGGTTGCCTTGCAGCGTGCCGTCTTTCACCGTGCCATCAACGTGCACCGAGGTGGCCCATACAAAGGCCGGGCTCAGGGTGTCGAGCGCCGCATAGGTGGTGACCAGCTTCATGACCGAGGCCGGGTTCATGGGCACGTTGGCGCGGTGGCTCAAGCGCGGTGGGCTCCGGCCATCGGCAGCGACCACCAGCAAAGAGACGGCCTCTAGCGGCACTTTGGCACGCGCCAAGGCAGCGGTGACTTGGGGCGGCACAGTGCTCTGTGCTTGTGCGCTGCCGACGACGCACCACAGGGGCTGGAAGAGGATGAGGGTGAGCGAAAGAGCGGTAGAGGCGCGCATGGTCAACAAGTCTAAGCCACCCCCGCCGATAATCCCCCCATGCATTTCATTCAGCGCTGGTCACCCAAGACCGTGGGCCTTGTTGCCGCCGCCATCACCGTTGTTATCTGGACGAGCTTCATCGTCATCGCCCGCGCCTCGGTCAAAGGCACGCTCACGCCGTTTGATATCGGGCTGGCCCGCATCATCGGGGCCAGTCTGGTGTTGGTGCCGCTGGGGGCCTGGCTGGTGCAGCGGGATCGGGTTGAAGCAGTTCAAAACGCGGCGCCAGATTCGTCATTGAAGGGCGTGCACGCATCCAGCCTGTTCGGCCTGTCGCCACTGCCCCTGCGCGTTACCGCTATCTGTGGCGTCTTTGGCTCCTTCGCCTACGCCGCGCTGGCCTACAGCGGCTTTACCTTTGCCCCGGCAGCCCATGCCTCGGTGTTGATGCCGGGCAGCTTGCCGCTGTGGACGTCGCTCTTGGCCGTGCCGCTGCTGGGCCTGCGCATCACGCCAGTGCGCGCGCTGGGCCTGGCCTTGATCGTGGCGGGCGACCTGCTCGTGGGCGGGGCCAGCCTGCTGCACGCCTTTGACGGCGGGCAGGTATGGAAGGGCGACGTTTTGTTCATGGTGGCCTCCTTTTGCTGGGCCGTCTATGGCGTGTTGACGCGTCGCTACGCGCTGGAGCCGGTGCGCGCCACCGTGGCCATTACCGTATTTGCACTGGTGAGCTATGTGCCGCTGTACGGCCTGCTCTTGCTCAGCGGCGTGCTGCACAGCCAGCTGCTGAGCGCGCCGTTGGGCGAGGTGCTGTTCCAGATGGGCTTTCAGGGCCTGGGCTCGGTGGTGATCTCGGGCATCACATTCAACCTGATGGTGCAACACTATGGCCCGGTGCGCTCCACCATGATCACGGCTTTGGTGCCGGGCCTGTCGGCTTTGGCGGCGGTATTTTTTCTGGGTGAACCGCTGCAATGGAACCTGATGGTCGGGCTGGCGCTGGTGACAGCGGGGATTTTGTTTGGGGTGCGCAAGGTGAGTATTGCTATTAAATAAGTAGCTTCTTGTGCTTATAGAATAAGCTTTTCAGACCTACTGGCTACTTAATCCTGCATGAAACTCCTCGCCTTCGACACTAGCACTGACCTCATCTCTATCGCCGTCACACGCCAGGTGAACGGGGTGGCACAGCTTTGGCAGCACACGGGCGCGGGCGGGGCACAGGCGTCCAGCAGCTTGATCCCCGCAATTGAAGCGCTGATGGCGCAGGCTGGGTTGCGCTACGACGAATTGGACGCCATCGCCTTTGGCCAGGGGCCGGGCTCGTTCACGGGCCTGCGCACCGCGTGTGCCGTGGCGCAAGGGCTGGCTTTTGGCGCGGGCATCCCCGTGCTGCCGGTGGACACGCTGCTGATGCTGGCCGAGCAGGTGCGCTTTGATCACTTCAATGCGGCAACCAAGTGCCGCGTGCTCGCCCTGCTGGACGCCCGCATGGACGAGTTGTACGCTGGTCACTACGAATTCAATAGCGGCTTGTGGTTGCAAACAGGGCATCACCAGCTCATTCACCCCGAAGCTTTAACACTGGGAGACAGCCAAGCACTGGCGGGCAATGTATTTTTCGCCTATGGTACGCGCTTGCCTGCACCTGCCGAACTGCCACGCTATGACGTGCTGCCCAGCGCCGCAGCCATACTGCGTCTGGCCCCCGCCCTGCTGGCTGCCGGGCAGGCCGTGGACCCGGCGCTGGCGCTGCCGCGCTACATCCGCGACAAAGTGGCCAAAACCACGCTGGAACGGGCGGCGGAGAAGGCGGCTGCCATCCCCACACAGGCATAACGGGGGGGTTGAGCGATGAGTGCCATCCCCAGCAAATCTCCCACTGAGGCGCGCTTCGAGCCTTTGCTGCCCGAGCGGCTGGACGCCGTGATGCGGGTTGAGCAGCAGGTTTATCCCCACCCCTGGAGTCAGCTCAATTTCACGGATGCGCTGGCGTCCGGCTATCAGGCACAAGTGCTGCTGGCCGACGACACCTTGCTGGGCTACTTTGTGGCTATGAAGGGCGTGGACGAGGTGCACCTGCTCAACATCACCGTTGCGCTGGCCTACCGGAGCCAAGGCTGGGCGCAGGTGATGCTCGACGCACTGGCCACCTGGTCGCGCGGGCAAGGCGCGCAGTGGCTGTGGCTGGAAGTGCGCGCCCACAACGCCCGCGCGATCAGCGTCTATGAAGCCCACGGCTACCGCCGCGTCGGTCTGCGCAAGGCCTACTACCCGGCCGACCACGGTCAGCGCGAAGACGCCATCGTCATGAGCCTACGGCTCTAAGCCGCTGGGCGCAATTTTTCGGCGGGCCGCCCCTAGAAAAATTAGCCCCCTCGGGGGGCAGAGAACTACACGAAGTGAGCGAACGTGGGGGCTCCACAAACTCTGTGAAAATGCAGGCATGAGTTTGAACCTGGACCCCCGTCAACGCGCCATGCTGGAGGCCATGGGGGTAATGCTGTGGCAGCCGCTGGCGGCTGATGAGTCCATCGCAAAAATCGCAGAAGTCACCAAGATTGCTCCTGAAAATATAGCTGCTCACGCCATCCATCAAAGGCCTGCGGCTCGAAATGAGCAAAAATTCATAGCGCCAGTGCCAAGCCAAGCCGCACCCAAGGCCCTAACACCCAGCCCCGCCATCGACCTGACCCAAGTGACCACGCTGGACTGGCCCGCGCTGCAAACCACCGTGGCTAATTGCCAGGCTTGTGGCCTGTGCCAGGGCCGCAAACACACCGTGTTCGGTACGGGGGATCGTCAGGCCCGTTGGCTGGTGGTGGGCGAAGCCCCCGGTGAACAAGAAGACCTGCAAGGCGAACCCTTTGTCGGGGTGTCTGGCCAGTTGCTCGACAACATGCTCAAGGCTGTAGGCCTGAGCCGTACCGGCACGGGTAAGCAAGGCGTTTTCATTGCCAATGTACTCAAGTGCCGCCCGCCCGCCAACCGCAATCCGCAACCCGATGAAGTGGCCCAATGCGCACCCTACCTTCAGCGCCAGGTGGCACTGCTGCAACCCGACATCATTCTTGCGCTGGGGCGTTTTGCCGCACAGTCGCTGCTGCAAGCCACGCTGCCCGACGTTGCCACCCTCCCCTTAGGCAAACTGCGCGGCCAGGTGCACCGCTACCAAGGCGTGCCCGTGGTGGTGAGTTACCACCCGGCCTACCTGCTGCGTGCGCCGCAAGACAAGGCCAAAGCCTGGGCTGATCTGTGTTTAGCGATGAATGTGTTGCGGCAAAGCCCCGCTGAAATCGCTTAAAGAAGCGCTTGTAAGGGTTTGCTCGGGAACCCCTGATTGTCGTTTGTCCCTATGCTTTGACGTGCGCCCCTAAGCGTTCCGTGGTGCGCGATCAAAAACCAAAAGGAGACCGACATGATGAACACCAACTGCAAACTTCGACTGTCCAAAACGAGCGGCGCATTGTTGCTCGCCTTGGGCACCCTGCTCGGCTCAACAGGCCCCGCCCTGGCCCAGGTCGGTTTCCCCCCGCCGCCGCCGCGCATCAGCCCTGCCGCAGGCGTGATCGACATGCATGTGCACCCAGACCCCGATGTGTTTGGACGCTCGCTCACCGACATTGAACTGGCCACTGTGGCCCGTCGCAAGGGCATGCGGGGACTGGTGCTGAAGAACCATGTGGTCACCACCGCCGACCGCGCGGCGCTGGCCATGCAGCAGGTACCGGGCATCGAGATTTGGGGTGGCATTGTGCTCAACAGCTCGGTTGGCGGCGTCAACCCGGCGGCGGTGGAGTGGATGCACCGCATGTCGGGCGGGCGCGGCAAGATCGTCTGGCTGCCGACCTTCGACTCAGACAAGCACATCAAGACTCTGGTGGACAAAAACAAGTCTGGTCTTCGGGTTGCCATTGACGGCAAGGTCACGCCTGAGATGGAAGAAGTTCTCAAAATCATTGCCCGTGAAAACCTGGTGCTAGCCACCGGCCATGTGCACCCCGAGGAGGTGGTGGCGGTCGTCAAACGCGGACGCGAGCTGGGCGTGAAAAACATGTTGGTCACGCACGGCCTGACCAACATACCGGGGCTGAACCTGGAGCAGGCCAAACAAGTCACGGCCATGGGCGCCAAGATCGAGATTTGCTATCTGCAATTCATGACCGGCCCGCAAGCGCAGTACCCGTGGATGACACATTGGGATCGCGTGGACGCCAAGGCTGTGGCACAAGCGGTGAAGGATATTGGTGCCGAACACCTGGTGCTGTCCACCGACCTCGGTCAGCAGGGCATGATGACGCCGCCCGATGGCATTGAGAACCAGGTGGCCGCCGTGAAAGCGGCTGGCGTATCGCAAGCCGACATCGACACCATGATGAAGCGCAACCCGGCGCTATTACTCGGTTTGTAATCATCCTTCGGTCCGCATAGTCGGCCATTGCTCCAGTTGTGTGAAATATGAACCGTTCACCCTGAGCTTGTCGAAGGGCTTCGACAAGCTCAGCCTGAACGGAAGTTTTGATTTACTCCGAACGGAGCAGGCAAGCGGGTGCTCAGGCCGCTTTTTTCTGCCCAATTTCTGCCAGCGATGTTTGCATCGCCGTAGCGGGCACCCCGTCTTTCCAGGGCAGATCCACCGGGTAGTCCTTCAGCAAGCAGTCATCCGGCAGGCAGGTGATGGGCGTGAAGTCGCGGTGGGCGATGTACTCGGGGCGCTTGTGGCGGCGGATGTGGTTGCTGACCGCACACAGGCTGAGATAAACGCTGACCCGGTCAAACGGCGACAGGTTGCTGCCCGAGGCGTGCACCAAGCAGGAGTGGAACAAAATCATCGAACCCGCTGGGCCTTTGGGGCTGACGATGCCCCCCTCTTTGCCCCCAG
>CANCAO010000099.1 GCA_947374105.1 Comamonadaceae bacterium
AACTCTTTGGGCATCCAGGTCAATACCAGTCAGATCAACCGAGTGATCGTGCTCAACACGACTGACCCGTATTTCACGCAAGATGGTATTTCCCGCACGTTTGACCTCTATCACCGTGTGTCCAACCCCTACGTGGATCCCGCTAGTTATTCGTTGGAAACGACGGGGACCAGTATGCGTTTTGGTATTCCCTTTACTGAGCGTGACACGATTTATGTGGGTGCAGGTGTTGAACGCACCACGATCAATCCGGGTAACAATCTGCCACAAGCGTATACGGACTACTCGAATCTGTTCGGCTTTTCCAGCACTTCTGTGCCTTTGACAGCCGGCTGGGCGCGGGATGACCGAGACAGTGCTCTGGTTCCTTCTCAAGGTCGCTTTCAGCGGGCAACGACTGAATGGAGCGCAGGTGGTGAAGTTCGATATCTTCGTGGTTCGTACCAATACCAGCAGTACTTGCCAATCACCAAACAATACACCTTTGCTTTTAATACCGACATTGCCATGGGTGCGGGCATTGACGGTCGTCCCTACCCGCTCTTCAAGAACTACTACGGAGGCGGGCTCGGTTCGGTTCGTGGTTTTCAACCTGGAAGCTTGGGGCCGAGGGATTCGGTCACAGGACTCTCTTTGGGCGGTACTAAAAAGATCAATTTGAACTTGGAAATGCAAGCGCCTTTCCCTGGTACTGGCAATGACCGCACACTGCGCATGTATGCTTTCTTTGACACGGGCAATGTGTTTGGTGCGGATGAAACCATTGATTTCGGGCAGTTCAGGGCCTCAGCGGGTGTTGGTATCAGCTGGATATCACCCATAGGACCGTTGCGGCTGGCATTCGCGACACCTGTTCGTTCTTTTGAAGGCGATAGAATGCAGTCTATTCAATTCCAAATTGGTACCACGTTCTAATGACTTATATTTTTCGTCAGGCTAGCCTCGCTGTTGCTTTAGGGCTTTGCTTCTTGGCAACCCCCTTGAAGGCGCAAGAATTTCGCCTTGGCTTTGTGAGTTTGGATCGAATCATCAAAGAAGCGATTCCTGCGAAAAGTGCCCAAACCAAGTTGGAGCAGGAATTTTCCAAGCGTGAGAAAGAGATGCAAGATGCTGGTGTGATGCTTAAGGGTTTGGCAGAGAAGCTTGAACGTGAAGCGCCTACGCTGGCCGATAGTCAGCGGGCTTCGCGTCAGAAGCAACTTATGGAGCAAGACCGTGATTTCCAGAGAAAACGTCGTGAGTTTCAGGAAGATCTGAACGCGCGTCGCAATGAAGAGCTGCAACAGGTTTTTGCCCGAGCCAATCAAGTCGTTAAACAGGTGGCCGAAGCCGAAAAATATGACCTCATTTTGCAAGAGGCCGTGTATATCAACCCCAAGCATGACATCACTGACAAGGTCATCAAGGTCTTGAATGCAGCTAAATAAGTCGTTTCGGACATTTCAAGAGTGGCGTTGCGTTTAGGTGCGATCGTAGATGCCCTCGGGGGTGAGTTGCATGGCGACCCGAACTTGCAGATTGAAGGCTTGGCACCGCTTGAGTCGGCAAATCCATCAAGTTTAAGCTTCCTAAGTCACGCCAAATACCGTCAGCAATTAGCGACATCCCAAGCCGCTTGTGTGATTGTCAGCCCGCAAATGCGCACAGAAGCCCTTGCGCGTGGTGCTTGCTTGGTCACCGAGCAGCCCTACCTTTACTTTGCACGGGTGACTCAACTTTGGCGTCAACAGCAGTCGCGTAAGTCAGGGCCCCTTATTCATCCCAGCGCCATCATTGATCCTGAGGCGTTTGTTCATCCGCAAGCCCAGGTCGGCCCTTTGTGCGTGATTGAGCGGGGTGCGCATATAGGTGCCAACACGGTGCTCAAATCGAGGGTCACTTTAGGAGAGGGTTGCAGTGTGGGTGAGCGTTGCATCCTGCACTCTGGCGTGGTCATTGGCGCAGATGGTTTTGGCTTTGCCCCAAATGGCGATGCCTGGGAAAAGATCGAACAGCTTGGCGCTGTACAGATCGGTAACGATGTGGAGATCGGTGCTAACACCTGTATTGACCGGGGAGCATTGCAGGACACGGTTATTGAAGATGGTGTGAAGCTCGACAACTTGATTCAAATCGGCCACAACGTGAGAATCGGGCGCAACACGGCCATGGCAGGTTGCACCGGCGTTGCGGGCAGTGCTGTCATTGGGGCCAATTGCACTATCGGCGGCAGTGCAGGAATTTTGGGGCATTTAAAGTTGGCTGATGGCGTGCATATCTCGTCGTTCAGCCTTGTGACCCGCTCTATCCTCAAGCCGGGTCACTACACCGGTGTCTTCCCTATCGACGACAATGCGTCCTGGGAAAAAAATGCCGCCACCCTCAAGCAATTGCACGGTCTTCGTGATCGCGTGCGAGCCTTGGAAAATCAAATTAAAGAATCGAATAAATCATGATGGACATTCACCAAATCCTTAAAAAACTTCCCCATCGCTATCCTTTCTTGTTGGTGGACAGGGTTCTGGAGATCGAGAAGGGTAAGTGGATCAAGGCCTTGAAAAATGTCACGATTAACGAGCAGTTTTTTAATGGACATTTCCCGCACCGTCCAGTGATGCCTGGCGTACTGATGGTCGAAGCGTTGGCGCAGACCGCCGCTTTGCTGGCTTTCGAGACCTTGAACATCACGCTGGACGACAGCACTGTTTTTTACTTTGCTGGCATTGATGGCGTGCGCTTCAAACGCCCGGTCGAACCGGGGGACCAGTTGATCATGGAGGTCACGCTGGATCGCATGAAGGCGGGCATTTATAAATTCAAGGCTAAGGCTAGTGTGGGTGAAGAGCTGGCGGTTGAAGCCGAACTCATGTGCACTATGCGCAAGATTGCTTGATCGACTTTTGATCAAGGGTGGCAACGTGAGCCTGATTCATTCGACCGCATTGGTTGACCCGCAAGCGCAGCTGCATGCCAGCGTGAGCGTCGGCCCCTGCACCGTGATTGGCCCCCATGTGACAGTGGGGGAGGGAACGACGATTGGTGCGCACTGCGTGATCGAGGGCCACACTACCATTGGCCGTGACAACCGCATATTTCAATTCAACTCCTTGGGGGCCATTCCTCAAGACATGAGTTATGCCGGTGAGCTGACCCGTTTGGAGATCGGTGACCGCAACACCATCCGCGAGTTCTGCACCTTCAATCTCGGCACGACCAAGGAAGAGAGCGTCACCCGCGTTGGCTCTGACAACTGGTTCATGGCTTATGTCCACATCGCGCACGATGTGGTGGTGGGCCAGCACACCGTGTTCGCCAACAACGCCACGCTGGCTGGCCATGTGCACGTGGGCGACTGGGCCGTCATCGGCGGACTCAGTGGCGTGCATCAGTTCGTTCACATCGGCGCGCACGCCATGATCGGCTTCCAAAGCCACGTGTCCCAGGACGTGCCGCCGTTCATGACGGTGGAGGGCAATCCCTTGGCTATGCGCGCAGTCAACCTCACGGGCTTGCGGCGCCGTGACTTCAGTGTTGAACGCATCGCTTTGATCCGTCAAATGCACAAGCTGCTGTACCGAGATTCCTTGACGCTTGACGCTGCGGTGGCCGCCATTGATGGCTTGCGCGCCACCCAAGCTCCTAGCGACGTTGATGATGTCACCACCATGCTGAGTTTCATCGCCAGTGCCAAGCGTGGCTTGGTGCGTTGAAGCCCGTCTGACGTGACGATGATGGCCCCCCCGCGACTGAGCATGGTGGCCGGCGAGACCTCTGGGGACTTGCTGGCCGGCTTGCTGCTGGATGGCTTGCAAAACCGCTGGCCCTCACTCAGTGCTCAGGGCATTGGTGGGCCCCAAATGATGCGCAGAGGCTTCGACGCTTGGTGGCCCAGCGACAAACTCGCCGTGCGCGGCTACGTAGAGGTGTTGCGCCATTACCGAGAGATCGTTGGCATCCGCAATCAGCTCAAAACCCGGCTGCTGAAAGAGCCTCCCGACGTGTTTGTCGGCGTGGATGCGCCGGACTTCAATCTGGATTTGGAAGCCGCACTAAAGCGCGAAGGCATCAAGACCGTGCACTTCATCTGCCCGTCCATCTGGGCCTGGCGCGCCGAGCGGGTCGAGAAGATCCGCCGCAGCGTTGATCACGTGTTGTGTATCTTTCCCTTTGAGGTTGATTTGCTGGCCCAGCACGGCATTAACGCCACCTACGTCGGACATCCTTTGGCGCAAGTTATCCCTCTACAGGCGGACAAAAGCGCGGCGCGGCTTGCACTGGGTCTTAAAGATGACGACCAAGTGGTGGCCATCCTGCCCGGTAGCCGTGAATCCGAGGTGCGTTACCTGATTGACCGCTTCTTTGCGGCTGCAGAGCTTATGAAACGTGCGCAAGCAGCTATTAAATTTGTAGTACCTGCCATTTCGGCTTTGCGCCCGGCGATAGAGGCCTCAGCCACTCGCCATACATTGGGTAACAGCTTGCAAATCGTCACCGGCCAATCGCACACCGTGTTGGCCGCTTGTGATGTGACCTTGATCGCTAGCGGTACGGCCACACTGGAGGCCGCCCTGTTCAAGCGCCCCATGGTGATTGCCTACAACATGAATTGGCTGTCTTATTGGATCATGCGGCGCAAGCAGTTGCAGCCCTGGGTCGGCCTGCCCAACATCTTGTGTGCGGATACCGTGGTGCCTGAGCTGCTGCAAGACCAGGCTACGCCTGAAGCACTGGCTCAAGCTGTCATGGCTTGGCTGCATGCGCCCGAGAAAATCAACGTACTGCAACAGCGCTTCACCGCGCTGCACCACGAACTCAAGCGCGACACCGCGAAACTGGCCACCGATGCCATCGAAAAAATTCTTCAAAGCTGAACAAGCCCCTCTGATGTGGGACGTCACCGGCCTGATCGCTGGTGTGGATGAAGCTGGGCGCGGGCCTCTGGCAGGTCCGGTGGTGGCTGCCGCAGTGATTCTGGACGACATGAACCCGATTTCCGGTTTGGCCGACTCGAAGAAGCTCACCGCGAAAAGGCGAGAGAAGCTCTTTGATGAAATCCGTGCCAAGGCCCTGTGCTGCTCGATTGCCGAGGCCAGCGTGGAAGAGATCGACCAACTCAACATCTTGCAAGCCACGCTGCTGGCCATGCGACGCGCCGTGCAGGGACTGCGTTTGAAACCGGTCAAGGTGCTCGTCGATGGCAATCAGTTGCCCCGATTGGACGTACTGGCCGAGGCCATCGTCAAAGGTGATGCGACCGTGCCCGCTATTTCTGCGGCCTCCATCTTGGCTAAGGTGCACCGCGATCGCTGGTGTGCGCAGTACCACGAGGCATTCCCCCTGTATGGTTTTGACGCTCACAAAGGCTACGGTACAGCCCAGCATTTGGCCGCTTTGCGTGAGCACGGGGCCTGTCCACAGCACCGCAAGACCTTCAGGCCGGTGACGGATGTCTTGGCCACTTGGGGAGCGACATGACATCACCCGCCATCACCCACATCAGCTCGCGCGATAACGCTTTTGTCAAAGATTTGAAGCGTCTCGCGCAGGACAACACGGCCTACCGGAAACAGGGTCAAGTTTGGTTGGAGGGCGACCATCTGTGTCGCGCCGCGTTAACGCGTGGCCTGCACCCGACTACAGCCGTTTTCTCGGAGTCATTTTGGTCTGAAGCTCAATCAAGCTATGCACAGGCAGCTACAAAAACCATAGTGATTTCAGACGTCATCTTTGCTGACATCAGTGGTTTGGAGTCGCCCGCCCGAATGGGATTTTTGCTGGAATTGCCCGTCTCGACGGGCCTGATGCCTGACGTGGCCACGGTCATCCTCGATCGTGTGCAGGATGCGGGCAATGTCGGCTCAATTTTGCGCAGTGCTGCGGCCTTCGGCTTCAAACAGGTGCTGGCGCTCAAAGGCACGGCAGCCTTGTGGAGCCCCAAAGTGCTGCGTTCCGGCATGGGCGCGCATTTTGGCCTTCAACTCATGGAGGCTGTGGAGCTGGACGTGCTGAGGCTCTTGAAAATCCCGCTGGTGGTCACCAGCTCCCATCAAGGCCGACTCTTGCACCAGCAAACCCTGCCGCAACCGTGTGCCTGGGTTTTGGGGCATGAAGGGCAGGGCGTGAGTGAAGCTTTGATGGCGCAAGCGGCGCTCTCGGTGCGCATTGCCCAGCCCGGTGGCGAGGAGTCGCTCAATGTGGCCGCTGCTGCCGCGATTTGTCTGCACGCCAGTGCAGCGCAAGTGGCGATATAAGCCCTCTGCCAGCCGCTTTCAAGTCGCGTCAGCAGCCGATTCAAGCCCTCACCCGGCTATAATGAGCGGCTTTCCCGCAACCCCGTACGCTCAGCCGCCTCAAAAGCCACCATCCCACAAAAGCAGCCACCAGGAAACCCGTTTCCTGAGCGCGTTTGGGCGTACCCGCAACCATTCGGAGAACCCAGTGCTTTTGTCTTTAAAGGGAACCTTCCCGCCCGCCATCCTGGCGCTTGCAGACGGCACAGTCTTTCTCGGC
>CANCAO010000100.1 GCA_947374105.1 Comamonadaceae bacterium
CGCGTAGAATTCGGCCATGAAACCTTTTCGCTGGAGTGCCGAAAAAAACGAATTGCTGAAGCTGTCTCGCGGGGTGTCTTTCGAGAGCATCGTTGTGGCGGTAGAGTCTGATGGGTTGCTTGATATTGTTGAGCACCCCAACGTGAAGAAGTATCCGAATCAGCAGGTGCTTGTCGTCTCGTTTGATGGCTACGTTTATTTGGCTCCCTTTGTCGAGGAGGCTGATTACTTTTTCCTCAAAACCGTGATCCCGAGCCGTAAGGCAACGCGGGACTATTTGCAGCAAGGTGAACCTAATGCCAAACGTTGATGTCTATGAGCGAGAGGTGTTGTCTGCCTTCGAGAAAGGCAGTCTCAAGTCTGTCGCAACGAAAGTTGAACTGGAGAAGTTCAAAGCGGCAGCCAGGGCTACCGCCGTGAAGGACCGCAGAGTGAACATTCGCCTGTCGTCTATTGACCTCAATGACATTCAAGTTAAAGCACTTGAGGAGGGCATGCCCTACCAAACCTTGATCGCGAGTGTGCTGCACAAGTACGTCAGCGGTCGCCTTGTTGAAAAAGCTGGACTGATAACGGGTCACTCAACACCGACCGCCCACAAACGAGCGGCTGGTTAGTATTAATGCGGCAAAACGAATCCATTCCTGCCAAAATGAAAACTTAGGGTCAGGTCTTGTAATCACATCTCCCGGATCAGCTTGTCCATTGGTAAGCGGTCAAAGTGCAGGGCTTGGCGATCTTCTGACAATAGCAGCAGGGCGCGTCAGGGCGGCGGATAGTCAGCGGTTTACGTGTAAATAATTTTAATACGTATAATAAAACCTATGCAAAAACTCACCTTGTCTATCGACGACGATCTCTACGCCATGCTGCACAGCCAAATCGGGCGCGGCAGCATAGGGCGTTTTGTGTGCGATGCGATTCGTCCGCAATTGCGCCAGGCCGCTAATGACAAGCCCGGCACGGCGTTTGGCATGTTGTCGCACTTGGCCAAACCGGTCGGTGTCAGCACTGCCGCGCAGGCCAAGCGTCGTTATCTGGAGCAGCGCTACGCAGCCAAGCAGGTCAGCTAAAACATGTTGACCGTTGACACCAACATCTTGCTGCGCTACGCGCTCAATGACCACCCCAAACTGTCTGCCCGCGCCAAGAGTTTGATTGAGGGCAACACCTGTTACGTACCGCTGCTCGCCCTGGCTGAAATGGGTTTTGTCTTGGGCTCGGTGTATGAAGCCAGCCCCACAGACATCGTGGCTTACGCCAGAAGTTTGATGCAGCAAAAAAACCTGCGCTTTGAGCACGAAAGCCGGGTACTGCAAGCCTTGGCGGGTGTAGAGGCTGGTGTGGACTGGTTTGACGCACTGCTCTGGGCCGCCGCGCCCGGACAACACGAGTTCGCCACTATAGACAAAAAGTTTGCCAGCAAAGCGACCCAATTGGGCTGGCAGCCGCCAGTCGTGTGCAAGCTTTAATACGGCAAAACGAATCCATTCCTTCCCGCATTGATCCGCAACACCGTAGGCTTGCCGTCCACAGCCTGCGCAAACAATGACACGCTGGCACCGGGAACCAGCAAGGCTCGGTCGGCCGGTCTGGAGCTCACGATGGGAGCATCAGCGGGGATGACAATGGTTTTATCGCCGTCTTTGTACTTGAGTTGAAGCGTGCGGCCGGTGGACCCATCGGTAATGCCCGCCACGCTTTCGACGCTGCCATTGGTCATGGTGCTTTGGGGCAGCAGGTCAAACGGGCGGTGGCCGTCGCCGGTGCCCCGGGCTGATTCGGGGAACACGCTCACCGCGATGGCGCGCTGGGTGCCGTCTGCCTGGGGCATGGCCGCTGTGCCAATGTAGCTGCCCGGCTTGATGTCTGCCAAAGTAATGGCGAATACTTCGTTCACGGTCACTTTGTCAGAGAGCAGCAACTCCACAACTTCTCCGCTTCGGTCTTTCACGGTGAGCGTGTTGGGTGTCACATTCAGTACCGTCCCCCGAACCCTCACCGCAGCAGGCGGTGACTGGGCGAGGGACGTTCCCATGAACGGTGGGGTAAACAAACCGATGACCAAAATTAAAGCCAGAGGGGCGCTGATGGCGGTGATCTTCATGGGGCTCTTTCGGTGATGCTGGGTGTGATGTCTGATGGCGTTTGACCAGCCACTATAGTGCAGCATGGACACCGAGCAATTCCAAAAACTCGTCACAACAAATTTTTTTGAACACGCAGCCATCAACCGAGAAACTCTATGAAACAGGCAACGTCAGTGATTTCACCCTTGATGCAACAACTCTCCACCTACATTGCGGGGGCTGCACGGCGGGCACTGCCAGCGGAAGTACAGGAACGCGCCAAGCACCATTTGCTCGATACGCTGGCCGCTATGGTTTCGGGTGCGCCCTTGCTGCCGGGACAGCGCGCTATTGAATTCGCAGCCCTCCAAGGCGGCACAGCGGAGGCAGGGGTGGTGGGCACAACCATCGTCACCTCGGCGATCAATGCGGCGCTGGCCAACGGCATGCTGGGCCATGCCGACGAGACTGACGATGCCTATTACCTCGCGCTGGTGCACCCAGGCTGCGCCGTGGTGCCGGCCGCGCTGGCGATGGGCGAGCGCGAGCGCAGTTCGGGCCTGCAACTGCTGCGGTCGGTGGCGCTGGGCTACGACATTTGCGCACGGACTTCCAAATCGTTGGGCATCGAGCATTTCCGCAGCGCCGGTCATTCCACCCACAGTTTCGGCGGCACCTTCGGCGCTGCTGCTGCTGCCGGGTCGCTCTCTAGCCTCAATGCTCGCCAAGTGCGTCACCTGCTCTCTTATGCGGCGCAGCAGGCCTCGGGCCTGTCTTGCTGGGCGCGCGACGTCGAGCATATTGAAAAGGCCTTCGACTTCGGTGGCATGCCAGCGCGCAACGGCGTGACGGCGGCAGCCATGGTGTCGGCTGGCTTCACGGGCGTGGAAGACGTGTTTGCTGGGGATCGCAGTTTTTTCCATGCCTTTGAGGTCTATGCCAAACCGAAGGAACTGGTGGCGGGGCTGGGTGAGCGTTACGACATCATGCAGACGGCCATCAAGCGTTGGCCAGTGGGCTACCCGATTCAGGCACCGCTGGACGCACTGGCCAACGTCATGGCCAAGCACGGCATCACTGCTGCAGATGTGGAAAAGGTGCACATCACCGTGGATGAGCAGGGCGCACGCACAGTCAACGGACGCACGATGGCGGACATTAACCTGCAGTACCTGGCAGCTGTGATGCTGATCGATGGCGACATTGACTTCGAGTCTTCTCACGACCCCAAGCGCGTCAAGGATCCTGCCGTCAACAAGCTGCGTCAACGCATAGAACTCTCAGGCAGCGCGGCGTTGTCAAAGACCAAGACGACGCAGGCCATTGCCGAGGTCACCACACGAGACGGCCGTATTCTGCGGCACCACACCCGTGCCGTGCGCGGCAGTGCTACCAATCCGATGTCGCGCGAGGAAGTGGGTGCCAAGGCTTTCGGTCTGCTCAGCCCCACGCTGGGCCGGATCAAAGCGCGGCGACTGATCGACACCATCTGGCAGCTTGAGAAGGTCAAAGATGTGCGTGTGCTGCGCAGTCTGCTGCAGCCACCCTCCAAGCGAACTCGGTAAGCGGATTCGGTAAGCGGACTCGTTAAGACGCAGTCATTCAGAACAACATTCTAAAAAGAGGCAAGACATGCTGAAAGTTTCCCACTTTGCGCGCTTCTGTCTGGTCTGTGGCGCGCTGCTGGCCGCTGTCGCCTCCGTACAGGCGCAGGCACCAACATCGGCTTACCCGACGCGACCTGTGCGTATCGTCGTGCCTTCCTCGGCGGGTGGTGGCACCGACATCCTTGCCCGCTTGATGGCAAAAAAACTGGCTGAGAGCATGGGTCAGCCTTTCATCGTGGAAAACCGCGCCGGTGCCGGTCAGGCCTTGGGCATCGACGTGGTGGCGCGCGCGCCAGCCGACGGGTACACGCTGCTGATGGCGGCTTCGGCCATCGTGCTCAATCAAGTGCTGTCGAAGAAGACCTCGTACGACACAGTGCGCGACTTTGCGCCGGTGTCATTAGTCGCGTCGGTCTCCAATGTGTTGGTGGTCAACCCGGCGCTGCCGGTGAAGACCGAGGCTGAGCTGATCGACTACGCCAAGGCCCGCCCCGGCATCTTGAACTACAGTTCGGCCGGCACAGGTACCTCGCCTCACCTGTCGATGGAGCTGTTTCGCTCGATGGCGGGTATCACCATGACCCACGTGCCGTACAAGGGCACAGGCCCAGCCGTGGTGGACGTGGTGGGCGACCAGGTGCAGCTCTCCATGCCCAACCTGCTGACTGCCATGCCGCACATCAAAGGTGGCACGCTGCGCGCACTGGGGGTCACCGGCCCGCGCCGCGCCGCCGCGCTGCCGAATGTGCCGACGATCGCCGAGGCCGGCCTGCCGGGCTACGAGTCGGTGCAGTGGTACGGCTTGCTGGCACCGGCGGGAACGCCCGCGCCCCTCGTCGCCCGCCTCCACGCGGAAATCGCCAAGTCCTTGGCGTCTGCCGATATACAGGCCGCCTTGACCAACGAAGGCGCCGAGGCGGTAGGCAACAAGCCGGAGGAGTTCGCCGCCTTCATCAAGAGCGAGATCGACAAATGGAGCATGGTGGTGAAGACCGCTCGGATCCAGCAGGACTGATTGATACCTGGCATCGTATGGCCGCTTGTCGGATTTGCTCAAGCCCCTGCGCTAAGATCATCTGACCCACCAAGGAACCCAAGATGAATCTCAAGCCGTCTGCTTTTAAATCCATAACAAACCTTTTGCGCATGACGCTGCTGGCGTTCACAGCAGCGCTGATATCGCCGGTGGTGCTCGCGCAACCTGTCGCACTACAAGCCCCATTTCCAGCTAAGCCGGTGCGCATCATCGTGCCGCAAACGCCCGGCGGTGCGTCCGATGCGCTGGCTCGCATCGTGGGGCAAAAATTGTCTGAGAAATGGGGCCAAGCCGTGGTGGTGGAAAACCGTGCCGGGGCGGGCGGCAACATTGGCATGGACGTGGTGGCCAAGGCTCCGGCGGATGGTTACACGCTCTTGATGTCCTACGTGGGCTCGCACGCTATCAATGTGAGCATTTATAAAAAATTGCCTTTTGATCCCGAGGCTGATTTTGCAGCCGTGGCCACGCTGGCCAACGTGCCCTTTGTCGCAGCGGCCAACGCCAAGTTGCCCGTGAGCAATATGAAGGAGCTGGCGGCTTACGCGGCCAAGAACCCCGTGTCGTTTGGCTCGGCCGGCAATGGCTCGGTCAACCACTTGCTGGGGGAGATGTTCAACGCTTACAGCGCCGCCAGCACATCGCAAGGCGCGACTGCGGCCAAGATGTTGCACGTGCCCTACAAGGGCGCAGCCCCCGCGCTCACCGATCTCATTTCCGGGCAAATCCAGTTGGTGTTTACCAGCCTGCCTTCTGTGGCGCAACACATTCGCGCCGGTACGGTCAATGGGCTGGCGGTGACGGGCTCCAAGCGTGCGGCGGCGTTCAAAGACATCCCCACCATTGCCGAGTCGGGCTACCCTGGCTTTGTGATCAACCCGTGGTTTGGTCTGTTTGCGCCCAAAGGCACACCGGTGGCGGTGGTGCGGCAGATCAATGCGGAGATCAAAAAAATTCTGGAAGACAAAGACACTCAGGATAAATTTGCGGTGCTCGGCGCGGAGCCTTTTGACACGCGGCCCGAAGAGTTTGCAGCCATGCTGCACGCCGACATTCAGAAGTGGGCGGCGGTGGTGAAGAGTTCGGGTGCCACGGCGGATTGAAATTGCTTCTCTGTTGAATCAACATCATGCAAGTCAAAAAAATTGCGGGCGCTTTAGGCGCTGAAATCTCAGGCCTTGATTTGTCCAGAGGTGTCTCAGCCACTTTGGCCGCTGACATTCGCCAGGTTTTTCTGGAACATCAAGTTATTTTTCTGCGACGTCAAGACCTCAGACCGGCGCAGTTTTTGGCTTTTGCCCAAGCTATGGGCCAGCCGATTGAGTACCCCTTCGTCAAAGGGATTGAGGGCTTCCCTCACATCATCGAGGTCAAAAAACTCGCACATGAGACAGTCAACTTTGGTGGCATCTGGCATTCAGATACGACGTATTTGGACGAGCCACCGATGGGCTCGATGCTGCTGGCCAAAGCGGTGCCACCCTATGGCGGCGACACGCTGTTTGCCAATCAATACCTGGCCTATGAGGCCCTGTCTGACACCATGAAGAGATTGCTCACAGACTTGAAGGGCATCAGCAGCTCCGCCAAAGCCGATGTCTCAAAAACACGTGAAGACCGCATCAAGACCGATGGGAAAGGCGACGGCAAAGGGGAGGGCGCTGCCGCAGTGCCACAACAGTTCCAAGCCCTGCACCCCATCGTGCGCACCCACCCCGAGACCGGGCGCAAAGCGCTCTACGTCAACGTGGCACACACCGCAGGCATTGA
>CANCAO010000101.1 GCA_947374105.1 Comamonadaceae bacterium
TGCTGCATTTGCTGCGGGTTGTCTTTGAGGCGTTCACGCATATCCGTGATTTTTGGGTTGATGGCCTTCATCTTGGCCATGCTGGCGTAGGCCTTGGCGTTGAGCCAGTAAAACGCGATTTTGAGCAACACCACCAGAGCCACGATGGCCCAGCCCCAGTTATGAATCAAGGTGTAGAGCTGGTCCAGCAACCAGTACAGAGGTTTGGCCAAAATCGTCAGCCAGCCATAGTCCTTCACCAGTTCCAGACCCGGGGCCAAAGTTTCCAGCACTTTCTCTTCTTGCGGCCCGACAAAAATGCGGGCTTCCAGGGCTTGACTGCTGGCGGGGGCAATACTGGGCAACTGGGTGATCATGCCAACGGCGTACAAATTGGTGTCCACCTTGCGCATGAACAGATCGCGCTTGATGCCATCACCCAACAGCCATGCACTGGCGAAGTAGTGCTGCACCATGGCCACATAGCCATTTTCGGCTTGCTTTTCGATATCGATTTTGTTCTTCTCGATGTCGGTGAACTCCACTTTTTGGTACTTCTTGGCTTCGGTGTAAACCGCTGGGCCGGTAAAGGTGGAGTAGAACGAGGACTCGCCCGCGGGCTTGTTGCCATCGCGAACAAGTTGCAAGTAGAGCTGGGGCGAGACTGCTGCGCCACTGTTGTTGATCACTTCGTGCTTGACAGTCATTGCATAGCTGCCACGTACGAGAGTGTAAGTCTTCACTAACTTTATGCCGCCGATTTCGGCAGACTCAAACTTAATGATCAATTCTTTGTCGCCGTCTTTGAGCTCTCGTGCGCCCGGCACAACCATCATGGCCGATTTGTGGTTAGGCAGAGCGCCGCCTGCAGCGCCGGCAATCAGACCAGTCTGTGCCAGGTAGGTGCGGTCTTTGCTTTCGTCCAGCAGCACAAAGTTCTTCACTGGATCGGTCAGATCGCGGTGTTTGAGAAATTCGGTTTGCACCAATGAGCCGCCTTCGGAATCAAAGGTCAACTTCAAAACATCGGTACTGACGACCAGGCGCTCACGGGGAGCGCTTGCTGGCCCTGCGGGCACGGCAGCGCTGGACGCGACAGGGCTGTTGCCTGTAGCCGTTGGCACGCCGCTGGGAGCACCTTTTACAGCCGTATCACTGCTTGCGCCGGGCGTTGCTGCTGCTTGGGTTTTGACGGGGGCGGGGAAGAAAGTGGCCTTGTGGCCGTTATAGATCTGCCATTGATCCCATAACAGAACCATGGAAAAGCCAAAGATCACCCACAGGACGGTGCGGCGGATATCGTTCATGAAGACTTCTTTTCAGATAGGTAAGAAAACAGGCGAGGGAAAAATGGAGGCTTCTCATCGGGCACCGGGTCATGCCCACCGACACATCCGGGGTGGCAACGCATCAGACGTTTCAGCGTCAGATAACTCCCGGCGCCGGCACCGTGTTGCTCCAGCGCGGCCAAGGCATAGCGTGAACACGTGGGTTCGAACCGACAAGCAGAACCCAGCCACGGGCTCAAGAAGAGCCGGTAGGCCTTAACCACAGCCATTAAAACGGCCCTGATCACGCCAGCCCTTTGGGCATGGGGACAATAGCTTTGCGAAATAACTGCTCAAGTTCAAGCCGAACAGCAGCTTTAAGTTGCTCTGAGCTGGCGCTTTTGAACTGCTTGCGATCAAAGGTCGCGCGCAAACGAACCACATGATTGACATTGAAGAGCTGGCCTTCAACACAATCACCCAGGTTGTATATCTGGCGTTTGATCAAGTTGCGAGTTACTGCGCGTTTCGCCCAGCGCTTGGGAACCATGGCACCTAAGCCAACCGGCTGCGCTTCGGACATCTCTGCCGCAACCGGGTTGAGTTCTGACCGGTGCATAGCAAAGTGAGCTGTACGTGCGATAGTGTGATTCGCCAAGACAGCTTGGAATTGACCTCTTGTTTGGAGTCGCAGCACGTGAAGAGGTGCCTAAAAAAGTCAGCCCGCCGCGCGCTGAACTGCCAAAATTAGACGGCCAGACGCTTGCGGCCTTTGGCGCGGCGTGCATTGATCACAGCGCGACCGCCACGTGTTTTCATGCGAACCAGAAAACCATGGGTGCGAGCGCGGCGAATTTTGGAGGGCTGGTAAGTACGTTTCATCTTGAAATCCTAACGATGCTGCTTTATGAGTCTGCACAGGCCCTACGTCAAATAAGATGAAGAGACCGCGAAAATTTCCCCCGACAAACGATCAGGGTAACCCGAGATTATCGCAAACTTTCAAACGGATGGCAATAACGTTGGGCGCGAGGCAAATTCAGCATCGAATCTTAGGGTAATTCCGGCTGTGGATAAGACTTGAATAAACTACAATCTAAGCTATAACAATCGACATCTATCCACAGAAAAATAAGAACAATGGCAGCCGGACAATATATATCGGCCACAGACAAGCCGGGTAACGAAGAGGGTGAAAGTTTGTGGCAAACCTGCGTCGATCAATTGGCGCAGGAATTACCCGAACAACAGTTCAACACCTGGATCAAGCCCATCAACGCACAGGTGGCAGATGACCTTTCCAAGGTCACGCTCTTTGTTGTTAATCGCTTCAAGCTTGACTGGATACGGGTTCAGTACAGCGCCCGAATTGCGGCGCTTCTTGAGAAAATCTACGGCCAGCCCGTCGCGGTTGAGTTGGCGATTCTGCCCAGGGAGCTGGCTAGCAAGCCTCATGCAAGCCCTGCTGCGCCAGAGTTCTCCCCCGCAGAGGAGGTTGTAGATGTGGGTGTGGAAAAGATGGCGGGTGGCTCTAAAACCAGACTCAACACGGCCTTGACTTTTGATGCATTGATCGAAGGGTCAGCCAACCGAATGGCCCGTGCGGCAGCCATGCATATTGCCAATTCGCCGGGGCATTTGTACAACCCTCTTTTTATTTACGGGGGTGTGGGTCTGGGCAAGACCCACCTGATGCACGCCATTGGCAACCAGCTGCTGGCAGAGCAGCCCAACGCGAAAGTTCTCTACATCCACGCCGAACAGTTTGTGTCAGATGTAGTTAGGGCTTACCAGCGCAAGACCTTTGACGAGTTCAAGGACAAGTACCACTCGCTTGATCTTTTGCTGATTGATGACGTTCAATTTTTTGCCAATAAAGAGCGAACGCAGGAGGAGTTTTTCAACGCCTTCGAGGCGCTGCTGGCCAAAAAATCGCACTTGGTGATGACCAGCGACACCTACCCCAAGGGGTTGACGGACATCCATGAGCGCTTGGTGTCCCGCTTTGATTCGGGTTTGACTGTGGCCATTGAGCCGCCTGAGCTTGAAATGCGAGTGGCTATCCTGATCAACAAGGCACTGGCTGAGGGTGCAGAAATGCCCGAAGAGGTGGCTTTTTTTGTGGCCAAAAATGTGCGTTCCAACGTGCGTGAGCTTGAAGGCGCTTTGCGTAAGGTCATGGCGTATTCGCGCTTCAATCTGAAAGAAATCTCCATTCAGTTAGCCCGTGATGCCTTGCGCGACTTGCTGTCGATCCAGAACCGTCTGATCTCGGTTGAAAACATCCAGAAAACGGTGGCCGACTATTACAAGATAAAAATCGCCGACATGTATTCCAAAAAGCGCCCGGCCAGCATTGCGCGCCCCCGCCAGATTGCCATGTACCTGGCCAAGGAGCTGACCCAGAAAAGCCTGCCTGAGATTGGTGAGCTGTTTGGCGGGCGTGACCACACCACGGTGTTGCATGCGGTGCGCAAAATTTCAGGTGAACGTCAGCAACTCACTGAACTTAACCAGCAATTGCACGTGCTTGAGCAGACGCTCAAGGGCTAGGCGGAAAAAGGGGAAAATGGCGCCATGCATCTAATTACCCGATTGACGACGACTCGTTTTAAATCAAGAAATCAAAGAAGAGGTTGACATGATTGTTTTGAAGGCACCACAAGGCAAGTTTTTATCTGTTTTGCAATCAGTCGCAGGTATTGTTGAGCGTCGGCACACATTGCCCATCTTGGCCAATGTGCTGATTCGTAAAACGGCTGGCTCATTGCAGTTCACGACCAGCGATCTGGAAATTCAGATCCGCACCACGTCTGACTTGGGCGGTGATGAGGGCAGTTTCACGACGACGGTGGGTGCGCGCAAGCTCATTGATATTTTGCGCACCATGCCCGCCGACCAGACTGTTTCTCTCGAATCCAGCCAGAGCAAGCTCATTCTCAAAGGTGGCAAAAGCAAGTTCACCTTGCAGTCTTTGCCCGCTGAGGATTTCCCGCTGGTGCAAGAGTCGGCCAGTTTTGGGCCCGCTTTCAGCGTGCCGCAAAAAACACTGAAAAACTTGCTGGAGCAAGTCTCCTTTGCCATGGCTGTCCATGACATTCGCTACTACCTCAATGGCATTTTGTTTGTGGCCGAAGGCAAGCAACTGAGCCTGGTTGCCACCGATGGCCATCGGCTGGCCTTTGTCTCGGCCATGCTGGATGTGGAAGTGCCTCGGCAAGAGGTTATTTTGCCGCGTAAAACGGTCATTGAGTTGCAGCGCCTCTTGAGCGATGCCGAGGGTGCGATTGAGATGCAATTTGCCAACAACCAGGCCAAATTCAGCTTTGGTGGCATGGAATTCGTCACCAAGTTGGTCGAAGGCAAGTTCCCCGACTACAACCGTGTCATACCCAAAAATCACCAAAACAGCATCACGCTGGGGCGTCAAGCGCTGTTGTCCAGCCTGCAACGCACGGCGATTTTGACCAGTGACAAGTTCAAAGGCGTGCGCCTCAACATCGACCCCGGCACCCTGCGTGTCGCGTCCAACAATGCTGAACAAGAAGAGGCCGTGGATGAGCTCGACATTGACTACAGCGGCGACAGTATTGAAATCGGTTTCAACGTCACCTACTTGATTGACGCCTTGACCAATATGGATCAGGACATGGTGCGATTGGAGTTGTCTGATTCCAACAGCTCCGCCTTGATCACCATTCCTGATAATGCCACCTTCAAGTACGTCGTGATGCCCATGCGAATTTAAGGCTGCGATCAGCAGCCAGCCCCAAACAAACCCGCGATGGATAAAGTTTCATTGCGGGTTTGGTCATTCAAGCGTTTGAGAAATTGTTAGAGAAAATCAGCCATGACCGAAGAAAACAAGCCCGCCAGCGAAGAAAACAAGCCCACCAGCGAAGAATTCAGCACGGTTCAACCCACGATTGATGCCAATCAAGCGGGTGCGTCTGAAGGCTATGGCGAAGGCTCCATCCAAATCCTGGAAGGCCTCGAGGCAGTGCGTAAGCGCCCCGGCATGTACATTGGCGACACCTCCGACGGCACCGGTCTGCATCACCTCGTCTTTGAAGTGGTGGACAACTCGATTGACGAGTCATTGGCCGGTCACTGCGACGACATCGTGGTCACCATCCACTCCGACAACTCTATCAGCGTCACCGACAACGGCCGAGGCATCCCCACCGGCGTGAAGATGGACGACAAGCACGAACCCAAGCGAAGTGCGTCTGAAATTGCCTTGACCGAGCTGCACGCCGGTGGCAAGTTCAACCAGAACAGCTACAAGGTCTCAGGTGGTCTGCACGGTGTGGGCGTATCTTGTGTGAATGCTTTGTCCAAGTGGCTGCGCCTGACAGTGCGGCGCGAAGGCAAAATGCACCAGCTCGAATTTGCACGTGGCTTCGTGCAAAACCGCATCATCGAAATTGTCAACGGCGTCGAAGTCTCGCCCATGAAGGTGGCTGGTGCTACGGAGAAGCGCGGCACCGAGGTGCACTTTCTGCCCGACACCGACATCTTCACGCAGAACGCCGACTTCCATTACGAGATTTTGTCCAAACGCCTGCGCGAGCTGAGCTTCTTGAATAACGGTGTGCGCATCCGCTTGAAAGACGAGCGCACCGGCAAAGAAGACGACTTCTCTGGTGCAGGTGGCGTCAAAGGCTTTGTGGACTTTATCAACACCCACAAAAAAGTGCTGCACCCCAACACCTTCCACGCCATGGGCGAGCGCCCGGCCGACAGCTACGGCGGCATCCCCGGCACCAGCATCGGCGTCGAGGTGGCCATGCAGTGGAACGACGGCTACAACGAGAACGTCCTCTGTTTTACCAACAACATCCCCCAGCGTGACGGTGGCACCCACCTCACCGGCCTGCGCGCCGCGATGACCCGCGTCATCAACAAATACATCGAAGAACACGAGTTCGCCAAAAAAGCCAAGGTCGAGGTCACCGGCGACGACATGCGCGAGGGCCTGTGCTGCGTGCTGTCGGTCAAAGTGCCCGAGCCCAAGTTCAGCAGCCAGACCAAAGACAAGCTGGTCAGCAGTGAAGTGCGCGCCCCGGTGGAAGACATCGTGGCCAAGATGCTGACCGACTACCTGCTAGAGCGCCCGAACGACGCCAAGATCATCTGCGGCAAGATTGTCGAGGCCGCGCGCGCCCGTGAAGCCGCCCGCAAAGCGCGCGAGATGACGCGCCGCAAAGGCG
>CANCAO010000102.1 GCA_947374105.1 Comamonadaceae bacterium
GACGCTACGGGTTGGGACCCCAAGGCTCCCGCCTCGGTACACCGGGCGCGCGCCGCGCTGGACGCCTCCGGCAAAGTGGTGGGCTATGAGTTCATCTCGCGCGGCTTCTCACGCGCCACGATTGAAAGCAACGAGTCTGACCCGCGCGATAGCCTGGTCGGCATGGAGCTGGGCTTGAAGCCCCGCGCCGGTGTGGGCTTTGGCGTGCCGTCTGAGAGCTATGGTTTTGACAACAAGCTGCTTGGTTGGGAGGTGGTGCCTGATCTGATCGCCAGCGCCTCACCGCTGCGTACCTCGCACATGCGCGACCCGGTAGGTTTGCAAATTCACTTCGCCAGCGAGCAGTTTATCGACGAGCTGGCCCACGGCACGGGTGAAGACGCCATCGCCTTTCGGCTCAAGTACCTCAAGGCCCCGCGCGACCACGCGGTGCTCAAAGCTGCCGCTGAAAAAGCGGGTTGGCAAACCCGCGTCTCTGGCACGGGGGATAAATCCGGCGCGCTGCTCAAGGGGCGCGGCATGGCCTATGCGCAGCGCGCAGGCACCATCGTGACGGTGATTGCCGAGATCGAGGTTGATCGCAAAACAGGCCGCATCTGGGGCCGAAAATTCACCGTGGGCCATGACTGCGGCCTGATCGTCAACCCCGAGACGCTGCGCTACACGATTGAAGGCGGCTTGGTGCAAGCCCTGTCACGCTCGCTGTATGAAGAGGTGCAGTTTGAGTCCAGCAAAGTCAACAGTGTGGATTGGTTGAGCTACCCGATTTTGAGCCTGACCGATGCGCCAGAGACCATCGACGTGGTGCTGATCAACCGCCCCGACATGCCCCCCACCGGCGCGGGTGAGGCTACTTGCCGGGTCGTACCTGCGGCGATTGCCAACGCGTTTTTCGACGCGACGGGTGTGCGCCTGCGCCAAGCGCCGATGACGCCAGAGCGGGTGCTGGCGGCGTTGGCCAAAGCCTGACGGCCTGAGCAGGACTGCCCATGAAACCTTTCTTGCAATGGTTGACGTTGGCCACCCTCGCAAGCGCGCTTTGGAGTGCTTCGCTTGCCGTGCACGCCCAAGCTCCAACGATCCCCGGCCCGCACGACGCCATCCTGATGTACCAGGGCGCAGACCGCGAAGCTTGGTTGCTAGAGCGCGCACGCAAAGAAGGTACGGTGACGCTCTACACCTCCATGGCCCCGACCGAGGCTGGCCCCTTGCTCAAAGCGTTTGAAACCAAGTACGGCATCAAAACCGAACTCTGGCGGGCTTTGAGCGAGGGTGTGGTGCAGCGCGTGATCAACGAGGGGCGCACCAAGCGGGCTGTGGCCGACGTGATCGAGACCAATGGGCCGGAGATGGAGATGCTGAGCCGCGAACGCTTGCTGGCCGAGTTCTACAGCCCTCACACGGCCGATTTGCCGCTCGGCATGATCCCCAAACATCGGCAATGGATGCCCGACCGCATCAACTTTTACGTGGTGGCCTTCAACACGCAGAAGGTCAAACGCGAAGAACTGCCCAAACATTACGAAGGTTTTTTAGACCCCAAGTGGAAGCAGCGCCTGGGCATTGAAGCGACCGACGCCGAGTGGATGGCTGGCTTGGTGCACACGATGGGTGAGGCACGCGGCATGGCATTTTTCAAGAAGCTGGCCGAACAAAAGCCCGATGTGCGCAAGGGCCACATCCTGCTTGCGCAAATGGTGGCTGCAGGTGAAGTACCCGTGGGGCTGACTATCTAAAACGCCAACGCCAAATCGATCAAACAACGCGGTGCACCGATTGACTGGGTGCCGATGGAACCCACCCTGGCGCGTCCGCAAGGCCTGGCCGTGGCCCGCAACGCCGCCCACCCGCATGCGGCGGCGCTGCTGGCCGACTTCATGATTTCGCCCGAGGGTCAACAGCTGCTCAATACTATGGGCAGACCACCCGCCAACCTCAAAGTCAAAACCAACCTGACCAACTTCAATTACGTGCTGACCGATTCGGGTCTGGTGCTGGACGAGGCAGAAAAGTGGAACCAGTTGTGGACGCGGATGTTTTTGACGAAGTGATTTAGAAATTCATACGCGCCGTCAAGCGCACACTGCGGGGCTCCATGGGGTGCACATGCGTGTCGTTGATGCCCGTACCGCACTGGCCCGCAGTTACCTCGCGCGCGCTGCATGAGGCGTAGTAGTAGGCGATGTCGTTACTGGACTGGTTGGTGAGGTTGAACACATCCAGACTCAAGGTCAGCGCGTTGCTGGCGATATAACGCACCCCAAAATTGAGCAGTGTAGTCGCGTCAGAACGCACGCTATTGAGTGTGTCCAGTGCACGCGGCCCCATGTGGCGCAAGCGCAGACTGGCGCGCCACGGGCCGTCTTGCCAGTTCACGCCCGCGCTCACGACTTGCTCCACCGCGTTGTCGATAAAGTCGCCTTCGCCAGGGGGCGTTGCGCCTTCAAAGCGGGCGCGCGAGAGCGCCACATCCAGCTCTACCCCCCACTGGCGATTGACTTTTCCGCGCAGTGTCGCTTCAATGCCGTAGCGCGTGCTGGGTCGGCCGGGCGCTGTCGTGCCGCTGTCGCCCACATAGAGCAGCTCGGAATCCATCTTTAACTGCCACAGCGCCAGCGTGCTGACCCAATCCGGTTTGGGTGTGAAGCGCCAACCCAACTCGTGCCCCAAGCCTTTGACCAAGGTGGGCACGCGCTCTGCAGGCAAACCGGATTGCGGGTCGCTGGTGATGGTGGCACCGCGCACATCGTTGCTGTGAAAGCCGACACCGACGTTGGCATATAGCTCGCTTTGCGATGACATCGTCCACGCCAACCCCGCCTTGGGTTGCCACAGCGAATCAGTCCCGCTGCCGCTGTTACCCGGACCGAAGACGGGCTCCTGGCCCTTGACCTGGTAGTTCAACACGTCGCTGCGCAGGCCGACGTAAGCACGCCATTTGGGGCTGAAGTACAGCAGTTGCTGGGCATAAAGGGAAAACGCATCTTGCGACACGGCATCTTGCCGCACCGTGGTGTCGCGCACCCGCGCCTGCGTCAGGTACAGGCCCACTTCGCCTATGCGGTCACCGCGCCACTGTGCGCCCAGGCTCAGCACGCCCTCCAACCCGGCGAGCGTGTTGCTCAGTTTGTGGGACGCTTGTGCGCCATAGACGCGACGCCGGTCGGCTTGCTCAAACTGGTCACCCTGTACCGGGCGATTTAGGTTGTAGGTGAAGTTGGACCACAGGCTCAGGGCCGAGTCGATGGCATAGGCGCTGAGCTGGGTCTGTCCTAACGCACTGGTGTTGAACCATTGCCCTGATAGGCTCAGACGGCGCGTCTGGCCACCGTCTGAGGGATCGACTGTGCCGAAGCGCGAGAGCGTGCCATCGTCAATGCTGCGCTGAGGGATTTGGTCTGTGGCATTCCAGCGGCTGTCATAGGCCATGGCCGTTACGTTCCAGCCCTGGCTTCGCGTACCTTGTGCGTAGCGCAGGACTGCATTGAGCTTGCGCAGCCCCTCGGCGTTTTGCCAAGGCCCATCGTTACCGACCAGCTCCAACGCCCCCAGCCAGGTTTGGTCATCATCGCTGCGCGAGCCAGCCATCAAGCTGCGCTGGTAGTTGTTAGGCCCCAGCGTGAACTGGGCAAAAGGCTGCTCCAGCGTGCGCACGTAATCCATGCTGGCACTGCCCGCGAGTGAAAAGTCCCCCGCATCGACCGAGTACGGCCCTTTGCGGTAGCGTACGCCAGACACCAGTTCAGGGATCAAAAAGTTCAGATCGGAATAGCCTTGACCGTGTGCGTGCGTTGGCATATTGATGGGCATACCGTCCAGGCTGATGGAGAAGTCTGTGCCGTGATCCAGGTTGAAGCCGCGCAAGAAATACTGGTTGGCCTTGCCGTCACCCGAGTGCTGGGTGGCCACCACGCCGGGCACGGCTTCGATGATGTCACCGGGGCGCAACTTGGGTCGGCTTTGGAATGACTCCCGCTCTGCCGCACCTTCGCTCGCGCTGTCGGCTTCACCAATCGCCGGATTTCGCGGACCTACGATTTGAATTTCAGGCAAATTTTCGACCTGTGCATGCACCAGGGGTGGGAACACCAAGCAAGCGAAAACCAAGCACTGTGACCGGTGCAACTTCATCCGTGAGAGGACAAGAGATGAAGATTTTTTATGCACCCTTTATTTTAAGACAAATATAAAAATCGTCTTAATGACATATGAAATTAGATCTGTGGGGTGTGCATGCGGGACGCGCTTGATGCTTTAAGGCACAGGCCTGTTAAGCGCAAAGTCCGGATTGACAAGGCCCGTGGTTCGCCCGGCACAGAAGTGGTTGATGTTCTCAAATGCCAGACCAAAGTAGCGCTCGTAGTTGTCCTGCTCCACAAACCCTAAGTGCGGCGTGCACAGCGCGTTGGGCCGTTGCAGCAGCGGGTGGGCCGCACCGAGCACGGGCTCGTCTTCATACACATCTACTGCGGCAAAGCCGGGGCGACCCTGTTGCAAGGCCTGCACTAAAGCACCCGGCGCGACCAACTCGGCGCGGCTGGTGTTGACCAACAGCGCGCTGGGCTTCATGCCAGCAAGGTCGGCCGCCGTCACCATGCCAGCGGTGTCGGCGTTCAAGCGCACGTGCAGGCTGATGACGTCGCTCTCCGAAAAGAAGGCTTGCTTTGAGGGGGCCACATCAACCCCATCAGCCTGCGCTTGTGCCAAAGAACCCGCACGGCCCCAGGCCCACACCTTCATGCCAAAGGCTTTGCCGTAGGCCGCCACTTGCTTGCCGATGCGGCCATAGCTCCACACGCCCAGACGTTGGCCGTGTAACTGCTGCCCTACCGAGCCCTGCCACAGGCCGCTGTGCAAGCGATTGACCTCCGCCACCACGTTGCGGCGGCTGGCCAACAACAGCGCCCACGTCAACTCGGCGGTGGCCGCGCCCGTGCCGCTGCCCTCTAGCACTGCAATACCTCTTTGCGTGCATGCCGCCAAGTCCACATGACCGGCTAACTTGCCGGTCTGGCTGATGACGCGCAATTGCGGCAAACGATCCAGCAAATCCGCCGTGATGCGCGTGCGCTCGCGCGTCAAGACGATAGCTTGCGCATCGGCAAAACGCGCCGCCAAGGCTGACACGTCTTTCACGTTGTCCTTGTAAATTGTGACCTCGTGATCGGCCAGTGCCGAGAAGCACTTGAGGTGCCGAACACAGTCTTGGTAGTCGTCGGGGATGGCGATTTTCATGGTTTGCCTTGTGTTGAATCAGGCCCGAATCCAGCCATGTTTCAACATGGCTTTGGACGTGATTTGCGTGAGGAAGATGGTGCACAAAATGCGCGTCAAATGAAAGGCGGTGACGATGGGCGCGCCCAGGCCGAAGGTTTTGGAGATCAGGCCCATCTCGGTCATGCCGCCGGGGGCCAGGGACAAAAAGGCCGTCATCACCGGCAGCTTTGCACCCAGGGCAATCCCCATGGACACGCCTATGCACACCAGCAAAATGCCCAGCGTGATACCCGCCACGGCCAGCAGGGTGCGCGGGGCACGGGTGAAAAATTCACGCGTCATGTTTTGCCCCAAGCCCCAGCCAATCACCGCTTGGGCCACGGTCATGCCGAGCTCGGGCAAGCGCGCGCTGCCCTGCTGGAACGCAAATACAGCGCCCATCACCAGTGCCCCCAACACCCAGGCATTGGGCAGGTGCAGCCGGGCAAACATCCAGCCAACGATGCACGCCATCAGCAGCAAGCCCGCCACCCATTCCAAGGCCAACACGGCGGCTCCACCGGCTGATGGCGCAGGGCTCAACCCGGTGGCCCACACGATGAAGGAGGCTGTGAAAGTCACCATCATGATGCGCACTGCGTGCGCTGAAGCGACCACCGCCGCGTCGGCCCCGGCACGCTGGGCCTGCACGGACATCTCTGCTGAAGCTCCGAGTGCCACGGCGTATATGGCGGTAGGGCCATCCACCTGTGTCAAACGCTGCAACCAGCGTGCGGACAAGGCCGACATCACCAGCCCGGTGAGCGCACCCAGCAGCAACCAGCCCGCCATGTCGGTGATCTGCCCCAGAACGGCGGGCGTGAAGTAGAGACCGATAGCAGTGCCAATGTAGATTTGCGCGGCCTTGCGTGCCCGCACGGGTTGGCGGTGCGACTGGCCGCCTAAGCTGATGCAGGCCACACCCAACATGGAACCCAAGAGCCACGGCAATGGCATGTGAATGGCGGATGCAATGCTGCCGCCTAAAGCGGCGCAGGCAATGGTAAGCAGCAAACGCAAGGGCTGCGACCAAGCCACCTCCGAACGACTTGGTGAAGGCTCAGAACTCATGTGACTGCGCTCATGTGG
>CANCAO010000103.1 GCA_947374105.1 Comamonadaceae bacterium
AACTCTGCCCTCTGGACAGAACTGGAGAACCAAGAAGAGAACTATCGAATCCTCGAACAGGAACGCGAAGATGCGGAGATGCGTGGTATGGAGTTGGAAGATAAGAATCAAGAACTCCAAGACCAACTGAGGATCCTTGAATTCAAGGCCGACGCTTTGCGAAAGGTCGGAACATCTGCAAACGATGCCCCAGACATGGACTTCTTAGTCGAACTCGCCTCGCAACCAACACAACCAAGTGCGGAAGACTGTTTGAAGGCAATTCAATTTGCATTTCCAAACCGATGCGAGATATTGGATTCAGCCTGGCAAAGCTCGAAAAGTATGAATTCGTTTCAAAACGGCAGACGGCTGCTCAACCTATTGCGCCGTTTGATTACAGAATACGCGGTAGCTGTTGAAAGTGGCGGCGATGTAAAGGCAAGAATGGTCTTCAGTTCTGAAGAATATTCGGCTAACGAATCAGAAACCGTCGAAAGCAGTCCTTCGTTAAGTGCGAAGCGTAGGTTCACCTACAAAGGTGAATCAATTGATATGTTTAGGCATCTCAAAATCGGTAAGGCCGACAACGTTGCTCACACCTTGCGTGTTCATTTCGCTTGGCTTCCAGCAGAAAAGAAAATTGTCATCGGACACTGTGGCGAGCATTTGCCGATTTCTAGTCATTAGCAATCATGATTAGCCATCCTTTTAGTTCGCCCAATGCAACCCCACCCCATCCCTCACTTCTGGTTCGAAGAGCTAACCCCCACACAGCACTTCGTCAAAGCCCCCGCGCTGGACGAAACCATTCGTGCGCGGTTTGGCGACACGCTGGAAGCTGCGGCGCGGTGTGAGCTGTTTGCGTGGCGTGCGACGGCTGAGGGGCGGCTGGCGGAGATCATCGTGCTGGATCAGTTCTCGCGCAACGTGTACCGTGACACGCCCCGCGCCTTTGCTCAGGCCGCGTTGGCGCTGGTGTTGGCGCAAGAGCTGGTGGCAAGTACGCAGGACCGCAGCCTGCCCGCAGCGCAGCGCGTGTTTGCCTACATGCCCTATATGCACAGCGAGTCCGCGCTGGTGCATGCGCAGGCGGTGGCGCTGTTTACGCAGCTGGGCATACAAGACAACCTGAACTTCGAGCTGCGCCACAAAGCCATCATCGACCGCTTTGGCCGATACCCCCACCGCAACGCGATTCTGGGGCGAACTTTCAGCACCGAGGAGCTGGCGTTTCTGAGCGAGCCGGGGTCTTCGTTCTAGATTTTGTCATTGATTTGCTACGCTTTTAGTAGCTGCTTGCGCATATTCTGCGAGCTCCAGAGGCCAATTTCCCTCTGAAGTAAACTGTGCCAAGAGCACAAAAAATTGCGATCAATTCATCGGGGAGGAACATGGCAACACCACAAAAACACACGGCCACACCTGTCAAAGCAGCCATCACCCCGCATGCCTTGGGCGGATGCAATGCGGCTCGCTTTCCGAATGATTTCATGTTTAAACTTTCACTCCTCGCGTTTGCGGACTTGAAGTCGCAATTTGCGACTTCAAGTTGGGGTGACAAGCGAAAGCCGCTATCGAAATTGCAGCACAAGCCGTGCTCGACGTGGACGCAAAGTTTCAGGATCACGCACGAACCCCGCATCACGACTCTGTGACGAGCCACTAACTCAAACGCATTGAAGGAGTTTGCAATGCCCACCCTGTCCATTTTCTTCGGCATCATCATCCGCATGTGGCACGACGATCATCCACCGCCACACATTCATGCCGAGTACCAGGGCTTTGAAGCCCTGGTAGACATTGCCACTGGCGAAGTGCGAGAAGGTGAACTGCCGCGTAAAGTCGCAGCCATCGTCAAAGAATGGTGTCTGGTGCACCAGGCAGAACTGCAAGACAATTGGCTGCGTGCCCAGCGTTTTGAGCCGCTTGACCGAATTCAAGGAGCTGACCGTGATTAAAGTTTTGAATATTCGTCAGAGGGCAACCTTCAAATTGGAGATTGACTTCAGCGATCACACGCAAGGGGTGTTCGACGCAGCCGTCTATCTGTCGAGCCGCTCCGGGCCACTGTTGGACATGTTGCGTGACGCCGACTATTTCTCCCGCGTGTTCATAGACGCTGGTGCTTTATGCTGGCCCAACGGGCTGGAGATTTCCCCAGCAAAGATTCACGAACTATCAGTTGTCCACCTCGCAGCCTGAGCCCTGGGTTGTCTTCGACAACTCGCTATCACCCCACGCACGCGCAAACAAAGCAAATTGACTGAACGCGCCGGTGTATGCCCAACATGAGCCGCCACCACCACCACGTCTATGTCGTCGAGCTGTCCAAGGACGTGCTGCGGGTGGCCAAGTTCATGAAGTGCAACCCCGGTTATGTGGAAGGCAAACCCTGTGTCTATGTCGGTATGACGGGCCTCAACCCGGATGTGCGCTTTGACAAGCACAAGGCTGGGATACAGGCCAACACCTATGTCAACAAGTACGGCCTGCGCCTGCTGCCAGACCTCTACGAGGGCTTCAACCCGATGGCGTACAAGGACGCGGTAGAACGCGAGATTGAAATCGGCATCGACCTGCGATCGGCGGGGTTTGGCGTCTGGCAGGCTTGAATATGACGGCACTGACATTAACCCGAGTGAACGCCGATGTGCACAGCGTGCACCTGCCCGATGGATCGCACGTAGGCAACCTCAAACGCATTGGCACGGTCTGGAAGTTCAAGGCCGTTGGCTATGACGAAGCGGGCAACATCATCCCCGGTGGTGGCCCGTTGACTGAGCAGCACAACACCGTGTTTGCAGCGCCTGATGCCGCAGAAATCAACGCCAAGTTGGGCTTGATGTGCTAGGGTTGAGCTTATTTTTTACAGACAAGAAAGCGCACGATGAAAAAACTCAAGGTCACGATCAAGCTGGAGTTGTCCGTACCTGATGAATGGGAACTGGTCGAAACCTCTGAAGGGGGGCAGGTGCTGTTGCTGCCGAACGGTCAATACCTTGATGTCGCTATCGAGCCTTTGTTTGCCACCAACCCCGAAGAAACCTGGAGCAGCACTGAGGACGACGGTATCTTGAGCGACATTTTCGATATGGTGGACAGTGAAATCGTCGATTACGAATTTGTCACTCATTAGGTAGGGGATCAAATAGAGCAGCCTCGGATGCTGATCACCCAATGAAAAAGCCATCAATCTTGCGATTGATGGCTTTCCAATTTTGGCGGAGCGGACGGGACTCGAACCCGCGACCCCCGGCGTGACAGGCCGGTATTCTAACCAACTGAACTACCACTCCTGGTAGATGGCGTTTACTCTTACGAGCCAAGTGCCAACCTCTTGTACCTGACTTGCTTTGCAGCGAATCTGGCGACCCTACGGGGATTCGAACCCCGGTACTCACCGTGAAAGGGTGATGTCCTAGGCCTCTAGACGATAGGGTCAAAACCTGTGGACTAACCAAACCGACGCTTTAACTGGTGGAGGTAAACGGGATCGAACCGATGACCTCTTGCATGCCATGCAAGCGCTCTCCCAGCTGAGCTATACCCCCAATTGAATTAAACATCTTTTGCAAGATATCTAATTGCGTCGAGCCTCGAATTATAAACGTATTTTTAACGCGCCTTCAAACGCGTGAGAACTTTTTCTCTGGGCATCAGCGCCAGCACCGCATCCAGCGAAGGCGTTTGTGCCGTGCCCAGTACCAAAACACGCACCGGCATGGCGAGTTGCGGCATCTTCAGGCCGCACTCAAGCAAGGTCTCTTTGATGGCGGCTGCGATGGCGGCTTTGTCCCAGACACATACGGCCAGTTTGTTGCCCAGCAACTGCAATACCGGTTGAATGGACTCGGTGACGTGCTGGCTTAGTTCGTCGGCCTTGGGCGTGATGTCGGCATAGAACGCCGCGGCCCAGCGGGCCAACGCCACCGTGGTGTCGCAGCGGTCTTTGAACAAGCCGCAAATTTTTGCCAAGTGTCCTTCGACAATCTCAGGACGAGCGGAATCTGAAACATCGGTGCCGACAGACACGCCCTGCTTTTGCAGTTGCGCCGCAACCAGCGGCACCAGTGCCTCGTCTGCCATGGCTTTGAGGTGCTGGGCGTTGACCCAGTTCAACTTGGCTTCGTCAAACTGCGCGGCGCTGCGGCCCAGATGGTCTAGGTTGAACCACTGCAAGAATTGCTCGCGGCTGAAGATCTCATCATCGCCATGGCTCCAGCCCAGGCGGGCCAGGTAGTTGACCATGGCTTCGGGCAGGTAGCCTTCATCGCGGTACTGCGTGACCGGCTTGGCGCCGTTGCGCTTGGACATTTTGACGACGTGCTTCTCGCCCTGCTCGTCCTCCATTTCGGTCAGCACGGTGGGCAGATGCGCATAGACCGGGTGCTCTTTGCCCAAGGCCTTGAAGATGTTGATCTGGCGTGGCGTGTTGTTGACGTGATCGTCCCCGCGTATGACGTGGGTGATGGCCATGTCAAGGTCGTCCACCACCACGCAGAAGTTGTAGGTGGGTGTGCCCACGGCTTCACCGTTTTGCGCGGGGCGGGCAATCACCAGATCGTCCAGCTCGTCGTTGCTGATCTCGATGCGGCCTTTGACTTTGTCTTCCCACACGACCGAACCAGTCTGCGGATTTTTGAAGCGCAGCACGGGCTGTACGCCGTGGGGAATGGGGGGCAATGTTTTGCCGGGTGCGGGCCGCCATGTGCCGTCATAGCGCGGTTTTTGCTTGGTGGCCATTTGGTGCTCGCGCAGCGCGTCCAGCTCAGCCACGCTCATGTAGCAGGGGTAGACATGGCCAGCGGCTTGCAGGTCCAGCAAGACCTGTTTGTAGCGGTCTATGCGCTGCATTTGGTAGAAAGGGCCTTCATCGTAGTTCAGCCCGAGCCAGGCCATGCCTTCGATGATCACATCAACTGCCGCCTGGGTGGAGCGGTCTTGGTCGGTGTCTTCGATGCGCAGTATGAAGTCGCCACCGTTGGCCCGGGCAAAGGCCCATGGGTAGAGCGCCGAGCGGATATTGCCCAGGTGAATGAAGCCCGTGGGCGACGGGGCGAAGCGGGTGCGAATTTTTTGTGTCACGGTCAGCTTAATGAATTGATGCCCCGGGCCAGGTCAGCCTTCAGGTCATCGATGTGTTCCAGGCCCACGGCCACGCGGATCAGGCCTTGGCCAATGCCCGCAGCTTGGCGCTGCACTTCGGTCAGGCGGCCATGCGAGGTGGTGGCGGGGTGGGTGATGGTGGTTTTGGTGTCCCCCAAATTGGCGGTGATGGACATGACGCAGGTGCTGTCAATCACGTGAAAGGCGTTTGCTCGCCCTGCTTCGGGGGTTGCGCCCACCACGTCAAACGACACCACCGCCCCGCCCATGCCGGACTGCTGTTGCATGGCCAGCGCGTGTTGCGGGTGCGAGGCCAAGCCGGGGTAGTACACCCGCGCCACCTTGGGTTGTTGTTCCAGCCAAGTGGCCAGCTCCAGCGCGGCCTCACTTTGGGCACGCATGCGAATAGACAGCGTCTCCATGCCTTTGAGGACGACCCAGGCGTTGAACGGCGACAGGCTCATGCCCGCGCTGCGCATCACTGGCATAAACTTCTCGTCGATCAGTTTTTTAGTGCAGCAAATAGCCCCGGCAATCACGCGGCCCTGCCCATCCAGGTACTTGGTGCCCGAGTGAATGATGAGGTCAGCCCCCATCTTCGCGGGCTGCTGCAAGGCAGGCGAGCAAAAGCAGTTGTCCACCGCCAGCAGGGCACCGGCGGCATGGGCCACGTCGGCCAGGGCGCGGATGTCGCACACCTCGGTCAGCGGGTTGGTCGGGGTTTCGGCAAACAGCAGCTTGGTGTTGGGCTGCACGGCGGCTTGCCACTGCGCCACGTCGGTTTGCGACACAAACGTGCTTTGCACGCCAAACTTGCCAAACTCACCGGCAATCAGCTTGATGGTCGAGCCAAACACCGACTGCGAACAAATGACGTGGTCACCTGCCTTGAGCAGGCCCATGCACAGCAGCAAAATAGCGGACATGCCGGAGCTGGTGCCGATACAGGCCTCTGTGCCCTCCAAAGCGGCCAGGCGCTGCTCCATGCTGGCCACCGTGGGGTTGGTGAAACGGGAGTAGATATAGCCCTCTTCCTCACCCGCAAAACGGCGCGCGGCGGTGGCGGCGTCGGGCTGCACAAAGCTGCTGGTCATATACAGCGCTTCGGAGTTTTCACCAAACTGGCTTTTGGCCACGGCAGTACGCACGGCCAGCGTGTTCAGGTGCAGGTGTTCAGGTAATTTTTTAGCCGACATATC
>CANCAO010000104.1 GCA_947374105.1 Comamonadaceae bacterium
GTGGCAAAATTTTTCCGTCATCACCGGGGCGATAACCAGTTTCCATCTCGTGGGCTATGGTGGTGTGAATCTCGATGACCTCGCCACGCTGGGCGCTGGCGGGGAATTTGATGAGGGTGCGGGCCATGCTTACACCACCTCTTCCAGACAGGCCGCGATAGACACGTTCACGTTGACCGTGTGCGACCAGTAACTGCCGTCGCTCATGCGCGCCACCGCTACGAGTTGTTGCGTGGTGGCCAGGCGAATGCGGGTGGCGATGCGGGCGCGTCCGCTGCGCGGGCTCAAGGTGAATTTGGTCACTTCGCGTTGTGGGTTGCGCTCATTAAAAATGGCGATGGCTGTGACGTGGTCGCTTGCGGTCATGGGGCTTTCCACCGTCACGGTGAGCGGCACGGTGTTGCCGTTGTCCACGATGGGCGCGATGTCCAGCAGCACGCGGCCTGCTTTCACCGGCGCACCGGCGGCAAAGCTGCGAATGGCCGCGGCCAGTTCATCGCTATTGGCCGTGGCGTTGCCCATCCATAGCCAAGCCCCCAGGACTGTGCCTGCTTTGAGCAGTTGGCGGCGTTGTTTCAGAGTTTTATTAAGGGTTACATCAGTCATGCGGTTCATCTGTGTTCATCATCGCAGTGTGCTCAGGTAAGCGATCACATCTTCAATTTGTTGCGCGTTCAAAATCGGCTGGTCGCGCCAAGCTGCCGCTACGCGTGTGAGGCCGTTCGTGGCATGGTAAGCGGGCATGATGGTCTGCGGGTTGAGTTGACGTGAATCGACCAAGCGCAAGCGCAGTTGCGCCGCAGTCCACCGTGCGCCTGCACCAGCCAGACTGGGCGCCAAGTCCCCTTGAAACTGCACTTCAGGCAACGGCCCGCTGTGGCACAGCAGGCACAGGCTGAGCGAGCGATTCGCCACGACGCTGCGCCCGAGTGCGGCGTCGCCTGCGACCTGCGTTAGAGGCTCGGGCAAGGCATTCGCCACAGTTTGTGCGCTGGCGTTCAAAGCGAACGCAGCGCATAAAAGTGCAAGCCAAGCCCAAACCGGGCAACCCGCCCCTTGCAGGCGCGTTGCCCGTCGCATCATCAAGCCCGCTTGAGGCTGTGGTGCTTGAGCGGCAGGTCGCGAATGCGCTTGCCGGTGGCGGCAAAAATTGCATTCAGCACAGCCGGTGCGGCCACCGCAATAGTGGGCTCGCCTACGCCGCCCCAAAAACCGCCTGAGGGCATCACGGTGGTTTCCACCTTGGGCATGTCGTTCATCCGCATCACCGGGTAGCTGTCAAAGTTTTTCTGCACCACGGCACCGTTGCTCACGGTGATCTCGCCGTACAAAGCAGCCGACAGGCCATAGACAAACGAACCCTCCACCTGGTACTCGATCTGCTGGGTGTTCACGGCGTAGCCGGAGTCGGTGGCGGCCACTATGCGGTGGATTTTGAGCCAACCATCGTCGCTGACCGACACCTCGGCGCAGGCCGCCACATAGCTGCCAAAGCCCATGGTTTGCGCCAAGCCCCGGAACACGCCTTTGGGCGCGGGCTTGTCCCAACCGGCCTTGCTGGCCACGGTGTTGAGCACGGCCAAGTGCTTGGGGCTGTTGACCAGCAGCTTGCGCCTGAAGGCCAGTGGATCTTGCCCGGCGGCGTGGGCCAGCTCGTCGATGAAGGACTCCACGTAAATCGTGTTTTGATTCAGGTTCACCCCGCGCCAAAAGGCCGCAGGCACATGCGGATTGCGCATGGCGTGGTCGATCAGCAGGTTGGGGATGTTGTAGCCAAATGTGCCCTCAGGCCCAGAGGCCTCCAAGCCCTGGAACACCACCGGGTCTTTGCCATTCTTGATGGCCTGCGGGGCCACCGTGGCCAAAATGGACTGGCCCGAGATGCGCATGTGCAAGGCGTTGACGTTGCCTTTGTCGTCCAGCCCCGCCGTGAGCTTGCACTGCGTGATGGGGTGGTAGAAGCCGTGCGACATGTCTTCTTCACGCGTCCAGATCAGCTTGACCGGCGTGCCGGGCAGGGTTTTGGCGATCAGCACGGCCTGGGTGACGTAATCGTTGCGCGCCCTGCGACCAAAACCACCGCCCAGATACTCCTGGTACACATCGCACTTGGCGGGTGGCAACCCTGAGGCCTCTGCCGTGGCCGCCAGCGAGGCTTCCGCGTTTTGCGTGGGCACCCAGACTTCGCAACGCTCAGGCGTCCAGCGCGCGGTGGCGTTCATGGGCTCCATCGGCGAATGGCTCTGGTAGGGGTAGGAATAAACCGCCTCAATCTTGCGAGCTGCGCTGGCCAGGGCGGCGGGTGCGTCGCCCTGCGAGTTACCAACCACGGCATCTTTGGCGTCCAGCCCGCCTTTGAGCACCTCGGCGATGCTGGCGCTGGACGCTTGTGCGTTGGGCCCCAAGTCCCACTCAATCGACAAGGCCTCGACCGCCGTCTTGGCGCGCCACCAGGTATCGGCCACCACGGCCACAGCGCTGTCGCCCACCTGGACTACTTTTTTAACGCCAGGGCGGCGCTCGATGCTGGCGGCGTTAAAGCTCTTGACCTTGCCGCCAAACACCGGGCAATCCCGGATGGCCGCGTTCAGCATGCCGGGCAGATTGACGTCAATGCCGTAGTTCTGCGCACCCATGGTCTTTTTGACTGTGTCCAGTCTTGCCATGCGCTTGCCGATCAGGCGCCAGTTTTTCGGATCTTTCAGGACAATGCTGGCGGCGTCCGGCGGGGTGAGTTTGGCGGCTGCAGCAGCGACCTTGCCGTAGGTGGTTTGGCGTTTGCTGGCTTTGTGAGCGATGACGCTATTGGCCGCCACGCATTCGGCAGTGGGCACGCCCCAGGCCTCAGCGGCAGCTTGCACCAGCATCATGCGGGCGGCAGCGCCGCCCTTGCGCACGTAGTCTTGCGATTCACGAATGCCCCGGCTACCGGTGGCGTTGAAGTTGCCCCAGACGCGCTTGCGTGCCAAGCTTTGGCCCGGTGTGGGGTGTTCTGTCGTGACTTTGGCCCAGTTGCACTCCAACTCTTCGGCCACCATTTGGGCCAAGCCGGTGAGCGTGCCTTGGCCCATTTCGGCACGGGCAATGCGCACGACCACCGTATCGTCGGGTTTGATGACAACCCATGCATTGATCTCGGGTGTGGCGTCTTGCGCGTTGGCGAAGGGGATGTGAAAGCTCAGCATCAAGCCACCGGCGGTGGCACTGGTGCTGGCCAAGAAGGAGCGGCGGGACAGGTCGGTGTTCATAGCGGTGCTCAGGGCAGTGTTCAAAACGGTCTGGCTCATGTGGTGCTCCCGTCAGCGTGCTGGATGGCGAGTTGGGCGCTCTTGGTGTTACCACCGGCGACCACTACCTTGATGGCGGCGCGGATGCGGTTGTAGGTGCCGCAGCGGCAGATGTTGGTGATGGCGGCGTTGATATCTGCGTCGCTCGGGTTCGGTTTGGCTTTGAGCAGCGCGGTCACGGCCATGATCATGCCGCTTTGGCAGTAGCCGCACTGCGGCACATCCAGCTTGGCCCAGGCTTTTTGCACTGGGTGCGAGCCGTTGGGCGACAGGCCTTCAATTGTCACGACTTTTTCATTGGGGCTGACGGACGACACCGGGCGAACGCAGGTGCGGGTAGCCACGCCATCAATGTGTACGGTGCACGCGCCGCACTGGGCTACGCCGCAGCCGTATTTGGTGCCGGTCAGGCCGATTTGCTCGCGCAAGACCCATAAAAGTGGGGTATCGGGCTCGGCTTCGAATTCACGAACCTTGCCGTTGACGTTCAGTTTTGCCATTGTGTTTCCTCAAATGTGCTTGGCGATAAAGGCCGGGCGAATGTTGCCACAGTCGAGGGGGTTTATAAAACGCCTGCTCAGAATACGCAATCCGAGAAAACACTGGGGACGATCGGGCTGACAATGCGCCAACCCGCCATGTTCTTGCGTAGCTTTCAACCCAGCCATTCTTTATTTATGCGTTTACACGACCCCCACTGGCCCCGTCGCCTGCCCCATGCGCTGACGCCACCGGCCACCACTTTGTGGGACAACTTGGCCACCAGCGCACGACGCTATCCTCACAAAGCTTGTCTGGTCTTCTTCGGTCGAGTCTTCAGTTATGCTGAGGTGCTACAAAAAGCAGAGCGGCTTGCGCTCGTGCTGAAAGGGCTGGGGGTTGAAAAAGGTGACAGAGTCGTACTGAATCTGCAAAACTGTCCACAACTCGTCATGGCCCACTTTGCCATCCTGCGCGCCAACGCGGTGGTGGTGCCGGTCAATCCCATGAACCGGGTGGAGGAGCTACAACACTACATCACCGACCCGGACACCCGTGTGGCCATCACCAGCGGCGACCGGGCCGCAGAACTGGCCCAAGCCAGCGACGCCTTGGCACCGGGCCAGCGGCTGGTGCATCTGATCGTGACCCAGTTCACCGATGCGTTTGATGCCAATGTCACGGGCGATGAAGCGCCTCCCGCCGTCTGGCGTGATTGGTTGCTCACGCGCCACGATTTGCCCGTGCTGCAAGGGGGGCAGGTACACGTCTGGGAGGATGTTTTGCAAGGGGAGGGCGAATTCAACGCATTGCCCGCGCTACAGGTGGGCCCGAGCGATTTGGCTTTGCTGCCCTACACCAGCGGCACCACCGGCCTGCCCAAAGGCTGCATGCATACGCATGCCAGCATCATGCATAACGCGGTGGCTAGCGGTTTGTGGAACAACGGCACGGCCGAAAACGTGGCGCTGGCCGTGATGCCCATGTTCCACATCACCGGCATGGTCAGCCTGATGCATGCCAACATTTACCTAGGCGGCACGCTGATACTGATGCCGCGATGGGATCGCGAGTTGGCCGGGCAGTTGATTTCACGCCGCCATGTCACGCACTGGCCCAATATTCCCACTATGGTGATCGACCTGTTGGCTAGCCCACACTTTGCGAAGTTTGATTTATCCAGCCTGCGCTACATCGGCGGGGGTGGGGCTGCTATGCCGCAAGCCGTTGCACAGCGCTTGGTCGAGCAGTTCGGTTTGCGCTATATAGAAGGCTATGGCTTGACGGAAACGGCGGCCCCGTCGCACACCAATCCGCCGGACGAGCCTAAGCAGCAATGCTTAGGGATTCCCTACATGAGCGTGGATTCGCGTGTGATTGATCCGCAGACCTTGCGGGAGCTGGCACAAGGTGAGCCAGGTGAAATCATCATCAGCGGCCCCCAGGTGTTTCAGGGTTACTGGAAGTTGCCCGAGGCCACGGCGGCGGCGTTCATTGAGCTGGAGGGCAAGCGGTTTTTCCGCTCGGGTGATTTGGGTTACGTGGACAGCGAGGGCTACTTTTTCATGACAGACCGGCTCAAACGCATGATCAATGCGTCGGGCTTCAAGGTCTGGCCGGCCGAGGTGGAGGCGCTGATGTTCAAGCACCCCGCCATTCAAGAGGCCTGCATCATTGCGACCCAAGACAGCTATCGTGGCGAGTCGGTCAAAGCCATCGTCGTCCTGCGCCCTGAATTTGTGGGGCAACTCGATGAGCCGACTATCATCGACTGGTGTCGTGAACACATGGCGGTGTACAAGGTGCCGCGCAGCGTTCAGTTTGTCGATGCGCTGCCTAAAAGTGGCAGTGGAAAAGTGCTGTGGCGGGTGCTGCAAGAAGCCGAAAAATCCGAAAAATACCAATGAAACTTTCTGTTCTCGATCAATCCGTAGCCGTGGCGGGTCGCCCTCAAAGTGACGCCATTCGGGACACGCTGGCGCTGGCCGAACACTGTGAAGCCCTGGGCTACCACCGCTTCTGGCTCAGTGAGCACCACAGCCACCCCAGCATCGTGGGCAGTGCGCCCGAGGTGCTGATGGCGGCGGTGGCGGCGCGTACCACGCGTATCCGGATTGGCAGCGCAGGCGTGATGTTGCCGCACTACGCACCGCTCAAAGTTGCTGAGCAGTTTCGCGTGCTGGACGCGCTCGCACCGGGGCGCATTGACCTGGGCGTGGGTCGCGCGCCGGGCAGTGACTACCGCACCTCGCAGTTGCTCAACCCAAACGCCAATGCATCTGAAGATTTCCCGCGCCAAGTTCTGGAGTTGCAGGCCTGGGTCACGGGCAGCGGCTTGCCGACGGGCCACCCCGGCCACGGCGTGGACGCCTGCCCCACCGGCCCGACCGCCCCCACGCTGTGGATGCTGGGCAGTTCCAACTACGGTGCCCAGCTTGCGGCGCATTACGGCTTGCCCTACGCCTTTGCCTACTTCATCACCGATGGCCAAGGCGCGTCCGAGGCCTTGGGGCTCTA
>CANCAO010000105.1 GCA_947374105.1 Comamonadaceae bacterium
AGCCGTGTTGTTTCAGGACTTTGAGCTGTCCGAGGGGCAGGCCATTCTGGGCAAGCGCGACTTCATCCCCACCAGCACCAAGGTGCCCTCCACTTTGAACAAGATGCCTCTGGTGTTTGCTGACCCTAAGATCACCATTGATGACGGCCCCAAGTGGAACCGTTTGTATGAGGAAGTCTTCAGTCGCAAAGGGGCTTGACATGGGTTTGGTGACAACAGCAGCAGTGGTCGCATCAAGCTTGCGTATCTGGTTGTTGGCCCTAGTGCCGCTGTGCGTCCTGGCCCAACCCACCGACCCCGCCCTGCTACGCAGCACCGCGCCAGACCGCGCGGCCAAGCTGATCGTCGCAGCCAAGGCGGAGGGCTCACTCACACTCTATACCTCCATCGCCGAAAAAGACCTGAAACCGCTGATCGAGCCCTTCGAGAAAAAATACGGCATCAAGGTCAACACTTGGCGTGCTAGTGGCGACAGTGTGATGAACCGCACCATCAGCGAGACCAGGGCCAAGCGCTACAACGCCGATGTGGTGCACGCCGGGGCGGTGGAACTGGAAGTGTTATCACGCGAAAAAATGCTGCAACCCACCGCGTCGCCGCACTTTGCGGATCTGATGCCCGGCAGCGTTCCAGCGCACAAAGAGTGGGCCGCCACCATTTATTCGCTGTGGGTGCAGGCCTATAACACCGGTGCGGTCAAGAAGGCCGATCTGCCCACCAGCTACGCTGATTTGCTCAACCCGCGCTGGAAAGGCCGCCTGGGTTACGAGGTGGAAAACATCGACTGGTTTGTCACCGTGGTGCAGTCCATGGGCGAGGCCAAAGGTTTGCAGTACTTCCGCGACTTGGCGGCCAGCAATGGTGTGTCGGTGCGCAAAGGCCATACCAACCTGACCAATATGGTGGCTGCCGGTGAGGTGCCCATGGCCCTCACGGTTTACAACTACATGCCCGAGCAGTTGAAGAAAAAAGGCGCTCCGATTGATTCGGTCGTGATCCAACCTGCCGTGGCGCGCGCCAACGCCGTCGGCGTGACGCGCAACGCCCAACGTCCCGCAGCCGCAGCATTGTTCATGGACTACCTGCTGGGCGAGGGCCAGCCCACCTATGCAGAGCTGGAGTACCTGCCCGCCAACACCAAAGTGCCGTCCGCGCTGCGCAATTACAAAATCATGCTGGTCGATCCGGCTGAAAGTCTGGACCGACGCGATAAATGGCGAAAGTTGTACGACGAAATCATCATCCGAGGAGCCAAGTCATGACCTCACCCGCCATCACAGCACCCGGCACACCTGAGCCCAGCAGCCTGGACTACCGCAACATGGCCTTGATCATCACCGGCCACGCCCTCACCCACTGGTATCCCGCTACTTTCTACATGCTCTTGCCGCTGATCGGTGCGGAAATGGGTCTGAGCTACAGCCAAATCGGCTTTGTCATGACCTGCCAGTTCGCCGCCGGTGCGCTGTCCAATGTACCCGGCGGCATGTTGGTGGACATGTGGGGGCGCAAGGGCCAGTTGATGGCGTTGGCGCTCTTCTGGGTCGGCTTTCCCTACCTGTTGATGGGCTTTAGCACCCAGTACTGGATGTTGCTCATTTGCGTCATGCTGGTGGGTGTGGGCAACAACCTGTGGCACCCCACCGCCATTCCGCTGCTGGGCCGCATGTTTCCCACGCGCAAGGGCATGGCGCTGTCGCTGCACGGTATGGGCGGCAACGTGGGTGACGCGCTGGCGCCGCTGGCCGTGGGCGCGCTGCTCACCACGCTGTCGTGGCGTGAAATTGTGGTGTTGAACGTGATCCCCGGCGCGGCCATGGCCGTGTTCTTGCTCTACTTTTTAGGGGCATTGAGCTTTGCGCCCAAGCACGCAAAATCATCCCCAAAAACCGCAGTGTCAGAGCACCAAGGCGGTGGCCAAAGCCTGGATAGTTACAAACAAGGTCTGCGTGCCCTGCTTCGTACGCCAGGCCTGTTCATGCTCACGCTCAGCTCCTCGTTTCGCTCCATGACCCAGGGCACACTGCTCACCTTCTTGCCCCTGTACTTGGCCAAGGAAATGCATTACGAACTGGTATGGGTAGGCGCGGTGATGGCGTTACTACAACTGGCCGGCTTCATCGCTGCCCCCATTGCAGGCCACCTGTCAGACACCATGGGGCGTCGCACAATTTTGATCTCTTGCTTTGGTGTTAGCGGTGTCGTACTGCTGCTGATGACCTTTGCCGGTGGTTCAACCTTCTTTGTATTTTTAATCGCAGTACTGGGTTTCTTTTTGTATGCTGCACGCCCCATCATGCAGGCTTGGATGCTGGAAGCCACACCGCGCAACATGGGCGGCACGGCCATTGGCCTGATGTTCGGCATGCAGTCGGCTGGACAAGCCGTCGCGCCGATTTTGGCTGGCATGATTGCTGACCGTTACGGTCTGATGGCAGCGTTTTATTTGCTGGCCTTTACCATCATTTTGGCCAATTTGATGGTGCTGGGCATCCCTGCGACTGAGGGGCAAGCCAAGCACGACTGATGACGTGACAGGCTGCGCGCCCGCATCATTGCGCCTCCCGAATCGCTCTGGCGTTGACAGATTGCACCGGACGCGCATTGTTGGGGAACAACTGACCAAAGAGTTTGAGCTGGTCGCGGCTCAGCGTCACAGCTTGTTTGAGCACCATCCACAGCACGCCCTCGGTGCAAGGAGGAGTGGTCAAAGACCCCATGAACTGGTAATAGCGTTGATCTTTGGGCAGGAGTTCATTGAGGTCCACCAGCCCCACAGGCATGCGCACGCTGTCACCCGCATCCAGCGGCATGTAGGTCCAAACGTTGTTGATCAAGCTGTTGGCCACACCCGGGTCTAGCAGCACGCCGACCACGGCAAGCTGGCCTTCCCGATTGCGGTGCACCAAGTGCGCCACCATCGAATACGACTTGTAGTTGATGCGCTCTTCCGACGGATGATGAAAGTGGAACTGCAGCAGCTTGTAGGTGGAGCCACGCACGGTGATGCTGTTGTCGCCGCTGACATCCACCTGGATGGTGTGGCCGTTGTTCACCACCACGCCGTTGCTGGGTTGGTAGTTGATCTGGATCGCCTCGGCCGGACCTTGCAGCGTGACTGCATCTTCAATGTGGATGGGGGACTGACGCTTGCCCGTGGCGCAGGTGTTGAACTCCGGTTTGAGCTTGCCCCAGGCCTGCGGACCGCCGTCGCCCTCATAACTCCAGTGCGGTGAATGGCTGTGATCGTCGCTGCTGGTCTCGGGTGCGGTGTAGCCAGTCATCACGGCAGCCTTGGTGCGAATGTAATTGCGACTGGCTTGCGGGTTCACCGTGGCTGCGGCGAGCATGATGGGGGGGGCCGTATGCGCATCATCGGTTGCGAATTTTTTATCTATCCCGGTGCTGACCAGCGTCAAGCGTTTCTTGCGCAAGTCACCGTTTTCAACGGCACTGCGCAGTTGCTCAGCAATATCTTTGGCCGGCGAGGCGGTTGATTTTTTAGTTGATGCCGCATGGCTTTCGGCTGGCTCACTGCCGTGGGGGTTCGCCGCAAAAGTAAACGGTGCGAGTGTCAGTCCGACTAGACTGACCAAGAGGGGGGCTCTAAAAATAGAATGCATGGTGTGTATACCTCGTGGCCAGTCAAGAGAGACGTTCTGGACAAGGTATCGGCACTTCGTTGGCGCACTTGAGAGGAAGCACTGCGGCTATAGTCAGACACCGTCTCCACACTCCTACTTTCAGAGGCCACCATGCAACTATTCAAATTCTGCACCGCACTCATGTTGCCCGTGGTTGCTGGCTGTCCGTCCATGTCGGGCATGCCATCAGCAGCAGTTCGCGATGAGCTTGCGCCCACTGGCAAGTTGCGATTGGGTCTAGCCTTTGCACCAAGCAAGACGGCGCTGTTTGTTTTGAAAGACGCAAATGACCAACCCACTGGCGTCACGGTTGAACTCGGGCACGAGATGGGTCGGCAACTGGGTGTGCCCGTCGAATTTGTTTTAGCCCCCAACACAGGCGATCTGACCAACTGGGTCAACTCAGGCGCGATTGACGTGTCCTTTATGCCGGTGGATGACGAGCGCAAGACCAAGGTGGATTTTGGCCCCGCTTACTTCATGATTGAGAGCACTTACCTCGTGCGTTCGGGTCTGGACATCAAGACCCTGGCCGAAGTGGACAAGCCCAACGTGCGCGTCATCGGTGTGGCCAACACGGCCACCATTCGTGCCGCCGCGCAGTCCCTGAAAAACACCTCCATCACCCCCGTCAAGTCGGTAGAAGACTCCATCGCCCAATTGCGCACGGGCCAAGCCGACGCCTTCGCGTTAACCCACGACGCTCTGCCCCCCTTGGCCCAGCAGCTGCCGGGTTCGCGCATTCTGGACGGCTATTTTTTACAGACTGGTGTGGCCATTGCTGTACCTAAAAATCGACCTCAAGCATTGGCTTACGTCACAACTTTTCTGGAAGAGGCCAAAGCCAACGGCCTAGTGCGCCGCGCACTGGACAACGCAGGCATGCAAGCCTTCCCCGTCGCGGCAGCGGCAAGGTAGTTCATCTTGAGTATTCAAACCGACGACTTCGCCCCCGCACCGCCCAAACGGATGGTGTCTGCGGCCCCCGTGTCCCCACAAGAGGAGGCGATTGAGCGGGCCCTGCGCCCCAAGCTGCTGGACGAGTATGTCGGTCAGGCCAAGGTGCGCGAGCAGCTTGAGATCTTCATCGGCGCGGCAAAAATGCGCGGCGAAGCGCTGGACCATGTACTGTTATTTGGCCCGCCCGGCCTAGGTAAAACCACGCTATCGCACATCATCGCGCACGAGCTGGGTGTGAACCTGCGCCAGACCAGCGGGCCGGTGCTGGAAAAACCCAAAGACCTAGCCGCGCTGCTGACCAACCTCGAAAAAAACGACGTCCTGTTCATCGACGAAATTCACCGCTTGAGTCCGGTGGTGGAAGAAATCCTCTACCCCGCGCTGGAGGACTACCAGATCGACATCATGATCGGCGAAGGCCCGGCGGCGCGCTCCATCAAGCTGGACTTGCAGCCCTTCACCCTGGTGGGTGCCACTACCCGTGCGGGCATGCTGACCAACCCGCTGCGCGACCGCTTTGGCATTGTGTCGCGGCTGGAGTTTTATACCGCCGAAGAACTGGCGCGCATCGTCAAGCGCAGCGCAGGCCTGCTCAAGGTCGGCATGGACACAGACGGTGGCTTTGAGATTGCCCGCCGCTCACGCGGCACGCCGCGCATTGCCAACCGCCTGTTACGACGCGTACGCGACTACGCAGATGTCAAAGGCAGCGGCCACATCACGCTCGACATCGCCAATAAGGCCCTGGTCATGCTGGACGTAGACCCGCAAGGCTTTGACGTGATGGACCGCAAGCTGCTGGAGGCGGTGATCCACCGCTTTGACGGTGGCCCCGTCGGCCTGGACAACATCGCCGCCAGCATTGGCGAAGAGCGCGAAACGATTGAAGACGTGATCGAGCCCTACCTCATCCAGCAAGGCTATTTACAACGCACACCGCGCGGGCGCATTGCAACGTTGGCGGCTTATCAGCACCTGGGCGTGACGCCGAAAAAATCGGCAGACGGATTGTTTGAAGCCGACGACAAGGCTTAATCCCACCCTGCGCGGGGATGACGGTCACTGGCTAGTCACTGCTGCCTGACACCCGCCCCCGCAGCTTCTTCACATCACCCCGCGTCGCTTTAACTTCCAGCCGTTTGCGCTGCGAACTCTTCGTCGGCTTGGTCGCCTTACGCGGCTTGGGTGGCGTGGCAACGCTGTCCACCAGGGCTTGTAAGCGCTCGATAGATTCCACGCGGTTTTGCTCTTGGCTGCGCGTAGTTTGTGCCTTGATGACCACCACGCCCTCGTTTGTGATGCGCTGGTCACTCAAGGCAAGCAGGCGCTCCTTGATGGCGTCAGGCAGGGATGAGGCGGAGATGTCGTAGCGCAGGTGAATGGCGCTGGACACCTTGTTGACGTTTTGCCCACCCGCGCCTTGCGCACGGATGGCGGTGAACCCGATCTCGTCTTCTAAAACCTGATGTGCAGTTGGCGCTGTCATGGTTTTCAATACGGGATTTCAATATTGATTTTTCGCCCACCCAGCGGGGGGGTGGGGAAGTCTGTCAACGCCGCTTGAAACATCACCGGCAAGATGTTGCGCGTAT
>CANCAO010000106.1 GCA_947374105.1 Comamonadaceae bacterium
TGCCTTGCACCGCCAGCGTCAAAATCAGCTCGCGCAAACGCGCCACGCCGCTGGGGGCTTGCGCTAATAGGTTCAAATTTGATAGCAGCATGCGCACATTCCACGGGGGTTAGAGGCCAATTCAATAGAAAGTCTCAAGCCCGCACCTCGGCCAGCAGTTCCGGGTGGCGGTCCAGCACTTTGAGCAGCTTCACCAGTGCCAGCGGAGGTTTGGTTTTGCCAGTTTCATACCGCGAGAAGGCGTTGACACCACCTCCGAAGATTTCTGCGGCTTCGCGTTGGTCCAGGTCTAACTTTTTGCGGATGTCGGTGATGAAGCTGGGGGCGACAAAGGCGGCGTTCACTTGGCGTTGAAAGACGCCAATCCATTCGCTGTAGCGGTCGCCGTGCTCGCGGTCCAGAACAGTTTCGCTGCACGCGGGGCAATGGTCACCGGTGACTGCAGGAATGGTCGTGGTTTCGCCCTTGTAGGTGTAGGGCAGGTCGCGGGTGTCGTGGATGAGTTCGGCAGCGCCGCATGCGGGACATTTCATGTCATTGCTCCTTGAAAGAAACGATCAGCACATCGTCAACAACGGTTAATTTCAGATACACCGCAAAGCCTGTGCTGGTGGTGGTGCGGTACACGTCTTGCCAGATTCGGTGGTCAGCGTGCGTGGTCATGCTCTTGTAGAAATCAGCACTCGTCAAGGACATGACCACTGCACACATGCCCGCCAAATCGTCAATACCCAACTCGCGTGCGCCGACGTAGGCGCTGCCAGTAGCACGGACTTCGCCAGCTTCTACCAATGCTTTCACAACCGACAGCTTGCAATGTGGTGTTGATTTTTCCATGATTATTAACCTACTTGGTTATTTTTGCAAATCACCCAAGGACTTCGCCAAGATGCCCCGAAGTTCATCGCGCAGACCCTGCGCCTCGCCTTGCAGCCTGGCGTAGTCGGCCAGCAGTTGCTCGGGGTCGTGGCTCACGGTGTCTGCGGCGTGGGGGTTCTTCTGGTCGAGGTTGTAGTTGGCGGCTTTGATCTGGTCGATGCTGACCTTCCAGGCGCGCTCGTTCTCAATGCGTGACGCAAAGCCATCGGCCTCGCTGCCCCACCAGGCTTTTTCAGCGTCGAACTCTTCGATGCGGATGGGCTTGGTTTTGTTGTAGTTCTTCACGCCCGGCGGGTAGGGGTGTTCGTAGTACCAAACGTCTTGGGTGGGCGTGCCTTTGGTGAAGAACAGCAGGTTGGTCTTGATGCCGGTGTAGGGCGCAAACACGCCTTGGGCAGGCGCACGATGGTGTGCAGGTTGCACTCATTCAGCAGTTGCTCTTTGATGCGGGTCTTGACGCCTTCGCCAAACAGGGTGCCGTCGGGCAGCACCAGCGCGGCGCGGCCGTTCACTTTGAGGATATGTTTGATGAGAACCAGAAACAGGTCCGCCGTTTCCTTGGTGCGCACGTCGCTGGGGAAGCCTTGCTCAATGCCCGGCTCTTCCACACCGCCAAAGGGCGGGTTGGTGAGCACCACGTCCACGCGGTCGGCCTGGGTCACCTCGCGCAGCGGGCGGGCCAGGGTGTTGCCGTGGGTGATGAGGCTGGGCACCTCGATGCCGTGGAGCATGAGGTTGGTGACGCACAGCATGTGGGGCAGCTGCTTTTTCTCCACCCCGGTGATGCTGGCCTGGAGCACGGCTTCTTGCTCGGTGTTTTGCACTTGCTTGCGCAGGTGCTCGATGGCGCAGACCAAAAAGCCGCCGGTGCCAGTGGCCGGGTCCAGCACTTTTTCACCCAACTGGGGGTTGACCATGTCGACCATGAACTGGGTGACGGCGCGGGGCGTGTAGAACTCGCCCGCGTTGCCGGCGCTTTGCAGGTCTTTGAGGATTTTTTCGTACAGGTCGTTGAACTGGTGGCGCTCGCTCTGGCGGTTGAAGTCGATGGCGTTGAGCTTGTTGATGACCTGGCGCAGCAGGTGGCCGCTTTTCATGTAGTTGTAGGCGTCTTCAAACACGCCGCGCACCACGTAGCCGCGCGGGTTGCGCTGGGCGTCGCCGCCCAGGGTTTTGAGCGCGCCGAACAGGTCGTTGTTTACAAAGCTCAGCAGACCGTCGCCGGTGATGCCTTCCGCGTTGGCCGCCCAGTTGCGCCAGCGCAGGGGCTCGGGTATGGGGCTGGTGTAGCTGTCTCGGGTGAGTTCCATCTCTTCCTCCAGCGCGTCAAACACTTTGAGGAACAAGAGCCAGGTGAGCTGGGAGATGCGTTGGGCGTCGCCATCGACGCCGCTGTCTTGGCGCATCACGTCCTGGATGGATTTGATGACGCTGGATAGGTTGGACATGCTTGTTGTAGGTTTTATGAATGAAATAGGGCTATAGCCCCCGTGGAACGCGCGTAGACAGCTATGAATTTAGTAGCATTTATTCATCCAACCAGTCCAGCTGGGGGTTGACCGGCGGCCAAGTGGCGGCGGCTACGCGCTGGGTGTACCAGCGAAGCATGGCTGCGTCTTCCACGGCGTATTCGCTGCGGGCGGATTTCCAGATCAGGCTGGGCTGGTGGGCGCGCAATCCTTCCAGGGCTTTTTGAACTTTGGCCACCGTGACTTTGTCGCCGGTGGTGTCGTTGTAAAACTGCAAGGCTTCGGCGTCGTACGGACGAAAGCGGGTACCCAGCTCCAGCATGCGCCACAGCACCGCTTGCTCCAGAGGCCGCAGGGCGGTGAAGTCGCTTTCCATCTGTGATTCATCGGCTTGCTGCTTTTGCAGCGCTTTGGCGAGCATGGCATCCTCAAACCGGCCGGCATGCGTAGCCAATGGGCTGAGCACCTGGCCCAAGGCCTCCATAAAGAACTGAGGGCGCTGGCCAAACAGTAGGAAGGCCTCATTCAAAGTGGTTTCGTTCACCGGCGCGAGGTCTGCACGCTGGCGGATGATGAGCTGAGCGATGTGGGCAATGAAGTCAGGCCCCAACTCGGGCATGCGATGGATTTGCGAACCGAAAAAGGAGGCCGCATTGGTGTTGACCAGGCGCAGGAGCTTGTCGCGGTCTGAGCCAGACATGACCAGCATGAGCCGGACCAGGCCTGGGCGGTTGAGCTGGTCGCGGGCGGACTTAAGGGCGGCCATAGCGGTCTCACCCGCCTCGCTGGTAAGTGCGTGCTGGGCCTCATCAATCACCAGGGCCACCGGGGCCTTACTGGCCTCGGCCAAGGCGCGTAGTGCGTCGGCGAGGGTGCTGCCATCGACCTTGCCGATTTTGGAGGTATCGATCTTGATCCCCCCTACGCTGATGCTTTCCAGCCCCGCTGACCTTGCAGTTTTGGCCACTACGCCAAGCTGCTTCATGAGCGCGCGGCCTACCGCTTCAGCAATCAAGCTGCCGGGATCGCGTTTTTGGTCGGCCCACAAGTCCACATACACCACCACCACTTGGCGGCGCTCCAGTTCGGGCATCAGATCCGCTTGCAGAAAGGTGGATTTACCGGTGCGACGCGGCGCGGCCAGAAACAGGCCATTGGGCGCGTCACTAAAGACATCTTTGCCTTGCAAAGCGTCTGCCAGACTCACAGCCAAAGAGGTACGCGGGTAATAGAGCATGGGTTTATCTAAAATTATCCAATTAAAGATATTTTATCTGATTTTGGATAATTAATGGTAATTCCGCCACCTGCACTGCTTAATTTGCAGAGGCGTACAGCTCGCGCTCCAGAATTTGCAAGGCGTTCAGGTATTGGGGGCGGCCGCCAAAGCTTTTGATGATTTCAGCGGGGCGGCCAATGTCGGTGAAGGGCTGGACGTTGAACAGGCCTCGATGGTGGCAATACCCTCATCTGCGTATTTGTCCAGTAGCGCGTCGATGACTTTGCGGGCCACGGGGCCGTAGTGGGTAAACACATTGCGTTTTTTGACACGGCTGGCGCGCTCGCGTCGGGTGAGCGGGGGCATGTTGTAGGCGACGTGCAGCAGCAGGTCGAAGGGGTCGAGGTTGGTCAGGCCGTTGTGGGCCAGTTCTTCGGCCAGCGCCTCGATGAGCACGCCTTGGCTTTCCAACTCTTGCAAGAGCGCGGCTTTGCGGTCTGCGTCGTTCCAGGCCTGGAGGAACTTGTCCAGCGAGTCGTACTGCTTGGTGAGGTTGATGCGGGTGTAGTCGCGCAGGCTCTCGGTGATGAGTTGGCCTTGGGCGTTGAGGTACTGCACGCGCTCACGGGCGACGGCGACGGTGACCATGCTGCCGATGACATATTTTTTGGGCTCGTCGCTGCCGGGTGCGAAGGGGCCGAGCGGCGGCAGCTTGTCGAAACCGGCTTCGACGGGCTCAGCCTGAACGGGTTCGGGTGCGCCGAATGCGGCATCTGGCGGCGCGTCGGGTGGGGCAATGGGATCGCCTGCTTTGGGCTCGTAAATCTGCACCGGCTCGCCGTCAAAGTCTTTATCCGCAAACAACTCGGTAACGCGCTTGAAGTCGAGGATGGTGAACCAGGTTTTGCCCAAATCCTCACGCAACCGGGTGCCACGGCCAATGATTTGCTTGAACAGCGTCATGGACTTGATGTTTTGGTCCAGAACGATGAGCTTGCAGGTCTGCGCGTCCACGCCGGTGCTCATGAGCTTGGAGGTGGTGGCGATCACCGGGTAGGGCTTCTCGGGGTCGATGAAGTTGTCCAGCTCGCGCTTGCCCTCGGGGTTGTCGCCGGTGATCTGCACCACGTATTTGGGGTTGGCGGCGCAAATGTCGGCATTGGCGTTGCTCAGCGCCTGGCGCATGCGGGCGGCGTGGTCGATGTCTTCGCAAAAGACGATGGTTTTGGCGTGGCGGTCGGTGGCTTTGAGGTACTCGGTGATCCTGGCGGCCACGGCTTCGTCGCGCTTTTCCAGCACCAGCTTGCGGTTCATGTCGGTGCCGGTGTAGATGCGGTCTTCGATGACGTTGCCGTGCTTGTCTGTCATGCCTGCGGTGGGGCGCCAGCCGAAGGCGTCTTTGTCCAAGTCCACCCGGATGACCTTGTAGGGCGCGAGGTAGCCGTCTTCAATGCCTTGCTTGAGGCTGTAGGTGTAGAGGGGTTCGCCAAAGTAATCGCTGTTGGAAATCTCCTTGGTTTCCTTGGGCGTGGCGGTCAGGCCGACCTGGGTGGCGGTGCAGAAGTAGGTGAGGATTTCGCGCCAGGCTGAGTCTTCGTCCGCGCTGCCACGGTGGCATTCGTCCACCACGATGAGGTCAAAGAAGTCAGGACTGAACTGTTTGTAGATGTTCTGCGCTTCGTCGGTGCCGCTCACGGCCTGGTACAGCGAGAGGTAAATCTCGTAGCTCTTGTCCACCAGCTTGGTGGTTTTGTTGACGGCCAGGTCCACGTCTTCTACTTCAATTTTTCCCTGTGCATTGACTCGCTCCACGCCTTTGGCATTGGGGCTGAGCTTGGCCATGGCCCCCTTGAAGGGGCGGAAGTCGTTGACCATGGTTTGGTCAATCAGGATGTTGCGATCCGCCAGAAACAGGATGCGTTTTTGACCGCTGGGCTTGTCTGACCGCCAGGGCGACTTCCACAAACGATGGATGATCTGGAACGCGGTGTAGGTCTTGCCGGTGCCGGTGGCCATGACCAGCAGTACGCGGTTTTGTCCGGCGGCAATAGCCTCTACCGTGCGGTTGATGGCATTGAGTTGGTAGTAGCGCGGGGTTTTGGCGGTGGTGGCGAGGGCGTAGTCAAATGCGGCCACGCTTTGCACCTCAGCGGTCCAGCCTTTCCATTTGCAATAGCGCGCCCAGAGTTCTTGAGGCGAGGGGAACTGGTCTAGCGTGAGGTTTTGTTCCAGCACGCCGGTGGCCAGCGTGGCGTCACGGAACACAAAACCATCGCCATTGCTGGCAAAACTGAAAGGCACATCAAGCAACTGCGCGTAGTTGATGGCCTGCTGCATGCCTGCATTCTTAGACAGGCCAGATTTTTTGGCCTCCACCACGGCCAGCGGGATATTGGGTTTAAGACAAAGCACGAAGTCGGCAAACAACACGGTGGATGGGTCCCGTCGGGCCGTCTTGCCGCGCACCACTACACGCCCTGCTCGCAAAGGGTATTGGGCGTAAATCTGGTCGAAGGTGTGCCACCCGGCCTGCACGATGGCGGGGCGAATGAATTTGTCGACGATGTCGCTTTCTGAGAGGTTTTTTTTGCTCACCCAGGTCCCTATTTCCACGCCAGCATG
>CANCAO010000107.1 GCA_947374105.1 Comamonadaceae bacterium
TTGGTCGGGGTTTCGGCAAACAGCAGCTTGGTGTTGGGCTGCACGGCGGCTTGCCACTGCGCCACGTCGGTTTGCGACACAAACGTGCTTTGCACGCCAAACTTGCCAAACTCACCGGCAATCAGCTTAATGGTGGAGCCAAACACCGACTGCGAACAAATGACGTGGTCACCCGCCTTGAGCAGGCCCATGCACAGCAGCAAAATAGCCGACATGCCGGAGCTGGTGCCGATACAGGCCTCCGTGCCCTCCAAAGCGGCCAGGCGCTGCTCCATGCTGGCCACGGTGGGGTTGGTGAAGCGGGAGTAGATATAGCCCTCTTCCTCACCCGCAAAACGCCGCGCGGCGGTGGCGGCGTCGGGCTGCACAAAGCTGCTGGTCATATACAGCGCTTCGGAGTTTTCACCAAACTGGCTTTTGGCCACGGCAGTACGCACGGCCAGCGTGTCCAGGTGCAGGTGTTCAGGTAATTTTTTAGCCGACATATCAGCCCTCCGAATGATTGGGCAGTGCCAGGCGCGAGTTGTCTTGCGAGTTCTCGTCTTCGTCGCCGCCACGGCTGTTGTTGAGCCGATCAATATCGGCGGCCGTGATGTCACCCGTCACATACACACCATCAAAGCAAGAGGCATCAAAGCCGCTGATGGCGGGGTTCAAGGAGCCGATGGCCAGTTTCATGGCCTCCACGTCCTGGTAGATCAATTCGTCGCAACCGATGAGTTGGCGAATTTCATCCACTGTGCGGCCATGCGCCACCAGTTCATCAGCGGTGGGCATGTCGATGCCGTACACATTGGGAAAGCGCACAGGTGGCGCAGCGCTGGCCATATAGACCTTATTGGCCCCGGCATCGCGCGCCATTTGCACGATCTCTTTGCTGGTGGTGCCGCGCACAATGGAGTCGTCCACCAGCAGCACGTTACGACCCTTGAACTCGCTGCCAATCACATTGAGTTTTTGGCGTACTGATTTCTTGCGCACGGCCTGGCCCGGCATGATGAAGGTACGACCCACATAGCGGTTTTTCACGAAGCCTTCGCGGTAGGGCAGACCCAGCAAATAGGCCAGTTGTGTGGCGCTGGGGCGGCTGGATTCGGGGATGGGGATCACCACATCAATCTGGTCCGGCGACACGGTAGAGACAACGCGCTTGGCCAGTGCCGCACCTAGGTTCAGCCGCGCCTGATAGACCGAGATGCCGTCCATGCTGGAGTCTGGGCGCGCCAGATACACGAACTCAAAAATACACGGATTCAAGGTGGGGGTTTCGGCACACTGTTGGGCCGTGACATTGCCCTGTAGGTCAATGAAGACCGCTTCACCCGGCGCTATATCGCGCTCAAACTGGTGCGCAGTGCCTTCCAGAACCACCGACTCGCTGGCCAGCATGACGCTGTCTTTATTACGCCCCATGCACAGCGGGCGAATGCCATACGGGTCACGAAACGCCAACACACCATGCCCGGCGATCAGGGCAATGACAGCATAAGAGCCGCGCACCCGGCGGTGCACATTGCGCACGGCATCGAACACGTCCTGCACTTGCAGCGTGGCACCGCGCGTGGTTTTGTCCAGCTCATGGGCCAGCACATTGAGCAGCACCTCCGAGTCGCTCTCGGTGTTGATGTGGCGGTGGTCGGTGGTGTAGAGCTCTGCCTTGAGCGCGTGCGCGTTGGTGAGGTTGCCGTTGTGTACCAACACGATGCCGTAAGGCGCGTTCACATAAAAGGGCTGGGCTTCTTCTTCACTGAAAGCATTGCCCGCAGTGGGGTAGCGCACCTGACCCAGGCCGCAGTTACCAGGCAGAGAGCGCATGTCACGCGTGCGAAACACGTCTTTGACCATGCCCTTGGCTTTGTGCATGAAGAACTTGCGCTCTCGCTGCGTGACGATACCGGCTGCATCTTGCCCACGGTGCTGCAAAAGCAACAGCGAGTCATAGATCAGTTGATTGACAGGTGCGTTGCTGACAACGCCGACGATTCCACACATGTTTTCACCTACAACCCCGCAATTACGGGAAATATTGACTCAATTTTTCAGGCATCACAGGCTTGAGGCCTTTGAGCATGGCCACCGAAACCCCCGCCCCTTGTGACTCGATCCATAGTTCATGGGTTTTGAAGGGCGTCATCTGGATGACCAACGTGACCGCCAACAACAAGATAACGCCACGCACGACGCCAAACATAGCCCCCAGCACCCGGTCCACAGGCCGCAGCCCGACGGACGCAATCAACTTCTGGATGAGTCGCGCCACCAACCCACCGATAAACACCGCCAGAATGAAAACGCCGACAAAACCAGCGGCGGTACGCACCATGTCGCTCGCCAAGGGCAGTTTTTGCGCCAAATCGGGCCCGAGCCACTGCGCCAAGACGAAGGCGGACATCCAGTTCAAAACAGACAAAACCTCATACACCAGACCCCGCCATACACCCAACAGCAGTGAGCCCAACAATACGGCTAAAAATACCCAATCCAGAATCGGCACACCAGACACTTGCATCACAAGGTGAGGATGGAGACCGGCAAATCAAGTTTCTTGATTTTTTCAGCCGCCTTGTCGGCTTCAGCCCGCGAGCTGAAAGGCCCTACCCTGACGCGAATGCGCAAACCGTCTTTGGTATGCACCTCTTGGATGTAGGTCTTCAGACCCGCGCGATCGAGTTTGAGGCGAGCCTCACGCGCCTTGCCTGCATCAGCAAAAGCGCCCACTTGAACCGCTAAACGCTCCTCTGTCGCAGAGACAGCACTGGGCGGCTCTTTGCCTTCCAGCAGGGCCAGAGCTCTGGCGGCGCTGTCTACGGTCGGTTTTTCAGCCGCCTTGGCAAGGGGTTTATCTGGTGCTTTTTCTGGGGTTTTGTCAGAGGTTTTAGCGACCTCTTTAACGGCTGCTTTGGTAATCTCTTTGGTTACTGATTTTTCAGCTGGCTTTTCAGCTGTTTTTTCAGTCGTCTTGGCTTCGGCTTTAGGCTCTGGTTTCGACTCGGTTATGACTTCTGACTTGATCGCAACTTGAGGGGCAACTGAAGGTGCCACGACATCAACGACAGCGCCACTGGCTGCCGCGTGGGTCACCGAAACGACCGGTGACGCTTCAGAAGGCAAGGCCAGGGGCTTGACCTTGTTTTTATCGGGAATCTCGATGGGAATATCCACTGATATAGGTCGGGGCTGCTTGTCCACCAACAGGGGGAAGCCAATCACAGCCGCCAACACCAAAACCACCGTGCCAATCAGCCGATGTTTGGCGCGCTTGCGCAAGATATCAGCGCTCTCCATCGGCCCGGTGGGGGCGCTGGGTTCGTCATCACGCTTGCGGAACTTGAAAAAGGCCATGAAATCGAGACTCAAGGGTTCAGATGTTTGGCTTGGAGGCGCGGAATGCCGTCTTTCAGAACGCCACCCACGGTGTAGAACGATCCGAAGACTACGATTCTATCAGCGGGGTCTGCGGCGGCCACGGCGGCGTGCAGGGCTTGCAGGGGGTCGGCAAAGGTGGTGGCGGTGGTTTGGGGTGGGCTTTTTTGGGTCTGCCAAAAGTCATGCAAAGCCTGCGCTGACGCGGCCCTAGGCGTGGGCAAATCGGTGAAGTACCAGCGGTCAATCAGCGGCATGACCCGGGCCAGCATGGGCGCGAGGTCTTTGTCAGCCATGGCCCCAAAAACGGCGTGCGTGGTGGGAAAGTAGCCCATGGCGTCCAGATTGGCCGTGAGAGCGGCCACGGAATGCGGGTTGTGCGCCACATCCAGCACCAGCGTGGGCTGGCCGGGGACGATCTGAAAGCGCCCCGGCAGCTCCACAAAAGCCAGCCCATTGCGCACTGCCTGTGCCGTCACCGGCAGGCGATCACGCAGAGCACTCAAGGCCGCCAGCACACCCGCCGCATTGAGGAGCTGATTGGCCCCACGCAGCGCCGGGTAAGCCAAGCCGCTATAACGCCGCCCCCGGCCCGCCCAGCCCCATTGCTGTTTGTCGCCCTTCACATTGAAGTCTCGCCCCACTTGCCACAGGTCGGCGTCTATGGCTTTGGCATAGTCCAGCACGCTTTGCGGCGGCATGGGGTCGCTCACCACCACGGGGCGACCGGTGCGCATGATGCCCGCCTTCTCGCGTCCAATCGTCTCGCGATCATGCCCGAGGAGTTCCATGTGATCCAGGTCTACGCTGGTGATGACGGCACAGTCCGCGTCGATGATGTTGACGGCGTCCAGTCGTCCGCCCAGGCCGACCTCCAGGATGACCACGTCCAGTTGGGCGCGCATCATGCAGTCCATCATGGCCAGGGTGGTGAATTCGAAGTAGCTGAGCGATATTTCTAAGCCTTTTTCGGCTCTAGCGCTTTCTACACGTGCACAAGCAGCTATTAAGTTAGTAGCAACTACCGGTTCGCCTCGTAACCGAAGTCGTTCCTCAAAGTGCACCAGATGGGGTGATGTGTACACACCGGTGCGGTAGCCCGCCTGGCCCAGGATGGACTCCAGCATGGCGCAGGTTGAGCCCTTGCCGTTGGTGCCGGCCACGGTGATAACGGGGCAGTCAAACCGAATGGCCATGCGGTCGGCAACGGCCTTGACGCGCTCCAGGCCCATGTCAATGGCTTTGGGGTGCAGTTGCTCGATGTAGGCCAGCCAGTCTGGCAGGGTGGAGAAGTTGTGCGTTGTCTTATGCGGTGTCATACGGGCGTGATTGTCGCCCCTAAAATCAGCCTATGACCACACTTTACGGCATCCCCAACTGCGACACCGTCAAAAAATCACGCGCCTGGTTTGACGAACACCACCACTCATACACTTTCCACGACTTCAAAAAACAAGGCGTGCCTGAACAAGCGTTGAGCACGTGGATCACAGCCCTAGGCTGGGAAGCGCTGGTGAACAAAAAGGGAACCACCTGGCGCAAGCTTGATGCCATCACCCAGGCAAGGGTGAGTGACGCCGCCAGCGCCCAAGCCCTCATGCTGGCCCACCCAAGCATCATCAAACGACCGGTGGTAGCGCAAACAGCTCGCATCACCGTTGGCTACGTACCGCAAGACTGGGTCTGAACCATTCCAAGTCAACCCTTGTGGACCACGCCTTAAAATCACGGTTTTCGCGCCTGTTCGCGCCCTTCCTTTTTCGATACTTTTCACCATGACCACTTCCTCCTTCCCCAACGTCACCCTGACCACCGCGGCCAACGTTTATTTCGACGGCAAATGTGTCAGCCACAGCTTCACGCTGGCCGATGGCACAAAGAAGTCCGTAGGCGTGGTCTTGCCCAGCACGCTGACCTTCAACACCGGTGCGCCCGAGATCATGGAATGCGTGGGCGGCTCTTGCGAATACAAGCTGGCAGGCAGCGAGGCGTGGGTCACCTCCAGCGCGGGCGCAAAATTCAACGTGCCCGGCAACTCGAAGTTCGAGATTCGAGTGACCGAGGCTTACCACTACATCTGCCATTTCGGTTGAACTGAGCGGTTGAACTGAGACCCACCATGACCACCATTCTTCAAAACCTCCCCCTCGGCCAAAAGGTCGGCATTGCGTTCTCTGGCGGTCTGGACACCAGCGCCGCGCTGCACTGGATGAAGCTCAAGGGCGCCCTGCCCTACGCCTACACCGCCAACCTGGGCCAGCCCGACGAGCCCGACTACGACGAAATTCCGCGCAAGGCCATGCAGTACGGCGCCGAGCTCGCACGCCTGATCGACTGCCGCCGCCAGCTGGCTGCTGAGGGCATTGCCGCCCTGCAAAGCGGGGCCTTTCACATCTCCACCGCCGGTGTGACCTACTTCAACACCACGCCGCTGGGGCGCGCTGTCACCGGCACCATGCTGGTGGCCGCGATGAAGGAAGACGACGTCAACATCTGGGGCGACGGCAGCACCTTCAAGGGCAATGACATCGAGCGTTTTTACCGCTACGGCCTGCTGACCAACCCGTCTTTGCGCATCTACAAACCTTGGTTAGACCAGCTCTTCATCGACGAACTCGGTGGCCGCGCCGAGATGTCGGCCTTCATGACGCAGCATGGCTTTGGCTACAAGATGTCGGCCGAAAAAGCCTACTCCACCGACAGCAACATGCTGGGGGCCACGCACGAGGCCAAAGACCTGGAACAGCTCTCCAGCGGCATGAAAATCGTCAACCCCATCATGGGCGTCGCCTTCTGGAAAGACGAGGTCGAAGTCAAACGCGAA
>CANCAO010000108.1 GCA_947374105.1 Comamonadaceae bacterium
AGTAACTGCAACACCTGCTTCTGGATCGTCACATCCAGCGCGCTAGTGGGCTCATCCAGAACGATGACTTGCGGCTCCACAATCAGCGCGCGTGCAATGGCGATTCTTTGGCGCTGGCCACCCGAAAATTCATGAGGATAGCGCTGCAACAGGCCGGGGAATTGAGACTCACTCAAACCCACCTCTTCTAGCGCCCGTACAACGCGCAGCTGTCGCTCTTGCCCCGTTAGCTTGGGCGCATGAACCCGCAAACCCTCCCCCACAATTTCCTCCACCGTCAGTCGCGGTGACAGAGACGAGAACGGGTCTTGAAACACCACTTGAACCGTCTTGCGCAAGGCCCGGTCGTGGTCTTTGCTGATCCCCCAGGCCTGCCCCGTCACCGCAAGTTCTCCGCGGAATGGCAACAGGCCCAAAGTTGCCAGCGCGAGCGTCGATTTACCCGAACCCGACTCGCCGATCACGCCCAGCGTCTGACCGGGAGCGATGCTGAAGGCCGCGTCTTGTACCGCGACAAACTCCCCCCGAGAAAACCAGCCACGCAGCCCTGGCAAGGGGGTCGGGTAGGTGACACGCAAACCATCGGCCTGTAACAGCGGCGGCGTGTTCGATGCGATCGACACTACCCGGACATCACGCACCGGCTTGCTGTCAATCAGGCGCCGGGTGTAGCTGTGTTGAGGCTTGGCAAACACCTCCGCCACCGGCCCCTGCTCAACGATATGACCATTCTCCATCACTATCACGCGCTGGGCAAAGCGACGCACCAGATTGAGATCATGGGTAATCATCAGCACCGCCATGCCGTTCTTTTTTTGCAGGCTGTCGAGCAAGTCAAGAATCTGGCCACGCAGGCTCACATCCAGCGCGGTGGTGGGCTCATCGGCCAGTAACAGTCTGGGCTGACAAGCCAGGGCCATCGCAATCATGGCGCGTTGACGCTGGCCACCGCTGAGCTGGTGGGCAAATGCGTTGACGCGCCGCTCAGGCTCAGGAATGCCGGTATCCGCCAGCAACTGAATGGCTTGGCGCGTCGCCTGGGCGCGACTCATCCCCATTTTGAGCTCCAGCACCTCGGCAATCTGGTCCCCCACCGTGAACAGCGGGTTCAGGGCCGTCATGGGTTCCTGGAAGATCATGGCGATGTCTTGGCCTCGGATGCCACGCAGAGATTGCTCTGAAATTGAGAGCAGCTCACGCTCATCTGAATTGGGCTGTGAGCCATAATAGTTCACAGCGCCGCTGAACTTGGCGTCTTGCACCAAGCGTAACAAACTCAAAGCGGTGATGGTTTTGCCGGAGCCCGACTCGCCCACCAAGGCGAGCTTCTCGCCGGGGGCAATGGCGAAGTTGATGCCATGCACCACCTCCTTGTCGCCAAAGGCGACGCGCAGGTCACGTACATCAAGCAGTGGCTTTGGGGCAGTCATCACTTCTCGGCCTTTCTGGGGTCCAGCGCATCGCGTAAGGCATCGCCCATGAAGGTGAGTAACAGCAGCGTCACCACCAGCAAGGCGAAAGTGGGAAGCGATATCCACCAGGCATCAATGTTGTTCTTGCCCTGCGCCAGCAACTCGCCCAATGAAGGGGTGCCTGGCGGCACACCCAGCCCGAGAAAGTCAAGCGACGTCAGCGCCAAAATGGCCGCGCTCATGCGAAAAGGCACAAATGTCACCACCGGTGTCAAGCTATTGGGCAACAGGTGACGCCAAATGATTTGCCAGTTGGACAGACCCAGGGCTCGGGCGGCGCGTACGTAGTCCAGTTGCCGGTTGCGCAAAAATTCGGCACGCACATAGTCAGACAGGCCCATCCAGCCAAACAGGCTGAGCAGGGCCAGCAGCAGGCCGATACTCGGGTCAAACAAGGCGGCAAAGATGATGAGCAGGTACAACTCCGGCATAGACCCCCATATCTCGATAAATCGCTGAAACAGCAAGTCGGTTTTGCCGCCAAAAAACCCCTGTACCGCCCCGGTGATGATGCCCAAGGCCACGCCAATCACAGTCAACGCCAGCGCAAAAAGCACCGAGATGCGAAAACCGTAGAGCAAACGCGCAAGCACATCGCGCCCCCGGTCGTCGGTACCCAACCAGTTCTCACGCGAAGGGGCCGAGGGGCTGGGCTCTTTGGCGAAGTAGTTGAGGGTGCTGTGGTGATAAGGGTTAGGTGGGTAAAGCGCCCAGTTGCCAGGCTTGGCAAATTGCGCCTGGATAAAGGGGTCCAAAAAATCAGTCGGTGTTTTGAAATCACCTCCGAATTCGGTTTCCGGGACATTGCTAAAAATGGGCGTATACCACTGCCCGTTGTAGCGGGCCAGCAAGGGCTTGTCATTGGAGATGAGCTCAGCACCCAGACTGAATGCGAACAAGGCACAAAAAAGCAGCAGACTCCAAAAGCCAAGCCGATTGCGCTTGAAGCGCAACCAGGCGCGACGTGAGGGAGACAAAGAAACAGCACTCATGTCAGTCGAACTTCACCCTGGGATCGACCCAGACATAACAAAGGTCAGAGACCAGCTTGGTCACCAAGCCAATCAAAGTAAAAAGATAAAGCGTACCCAGAACCACCGGGTAGTCGCGCCGGATCACCGACTCATACGAGAGCAAGCCCAGGCCATCGAGTGAAAACAGGGTTTCAATCAACAAGGAACCGGCAAAAAAAGCCCCGATGAATGCAGCTGGGAAACCTGTCACCAGCGGAATCAACGCATTGCGAAATACATGCTTCCACAACACACGCCGCTCTTCAAGCCCTTTGGCGCGGGCTGTCAGCACGTACTGTTTGCGAATTTCTTCCAAAAATGCGTTCTTGGTCAGCATGGTGGTCACGGCAAATGAACCGAGCACACTGGCGGTGACGGGCAGCGTGATGTGCCAGAGGTAGTCGGTGATCTTCCCCCCCCAACTCAAGGTTTCCCAGTTGCTGGAGGTCAGACCGCGCAGCGGGAACCACTGCAACTGCCCCCCAAAGATCACCAGTAGCGCCACCCCTAGCACAAAGCCCGGTATCGCATAACCCACCAGCACCAGCAGGCTGGTCAGCGTGTCAAAGCGCGAACCCGCACGCACCGCCTTGGCGATGCCCAAGGGGATGGAAATCACGTAGCTCAGGAAAAAGGTCCACATCCCCAGGCTGATGGACACGGGGAGCTTTTCCTTGACTAACTGCCACACATCCTTGGGGTAGAAAAAGCTTTTGCCCAGGTCAAACCGGGAGAACTGCCCCAGCATCTGGATAAAGCGCTCATGGGCTGGTTTGTCAAAACCGTAGAACACGCGGATTTCAGCAATGCGTGCCGCGTCCACACCCTGACGCCCCCGATAACCGGCACCGGTCGCCGCAGCGCCCTCCCCGCCCGAATCGCGTCCCTGAAGCTGGGCCACCATTTGCTCCACCGGCCCACCGGGAACAAACTGGATCACGACAAAAGTCAACAACAACACGCCGAGCAGGGTCGGCACCATCAGTAAAAATCGCTTGAGGATGTAGAAGAACATGCTTACTGCACCTGTTTCAAATCAAGCGCATGTGACGCTCGTACATGGGCTGCGATATTCGTGGATGAGGCCCACCAGTTGCTGGTCACCCATGCCTCAGGCTGGTAGTAGCGCGGCGTGACCGCAGGTTGTTCAAAGCGACCGGCCCGGTAGGCCACGCGGTGAATGCTGCTGTACCAGTGCGGCACCGCGTAGTGCCCGTGGCGCAAGACCCGGTCCAGCGCCTGCACACGAGCCACCAGTTCGGGGCGCGTCGTAGCCGACACGATCTGGTCGAGCAAGGCGTCCACGGCCGGGCTCTTGAGGCCCATGACGTTGCTCGCACCCTCGATATCGGCCGCTTTGGAGCCAAAGCGCTCCAGCAACTCAGTGCCTGGCGCTTCACTGCCCACCAGTCGATTGCTGATGATTTCAAAATCAAACACGTCCAGCCGCTTTTGCAGGATGGCAAAGTCGATCACTTTGTAGTTCACTTCGAAGCCGAGCTTCTCCAGATTTTTGGCATAGGGTGTCACCACGCGTCCCATGGATCCAGAATTGTCAAGAAACTCCAGGCTGAAGGCTTCCCCCTTGGCGTTGCGCAGCGCACCCTCGCGGTAATTCCAGCCGGCCTGCGTCAGAAGGTCACGCGCTTGTCGCAGGTTGTCACGCAAAGTCACACCCGACTTGGAGTCCAGACTCGTCACCGGCGCTTGCGGCACGGCTTGGGTGAAAACAGCTGCAGGTAAAAGAGCGCGCAGCGGTTCGAGCAGTTTTAACTCGGCTGCTGTGGGCAAGCCCTTGGCTTCAAAGTCACTGCCCACAAAATAACCCCGAACACGGGTGTAGGCATTGTAGAAAAGCTGGCGGTTCAACCACTCAAAGTCCATGGCCAAGGCGATGGCCTGACGCACCCGAACATCCTGGAACTTCTCACGCCGCATGTTAAATAAAAAGCCTTGAAAATCCCCCGCATTGCCGTGCTTGAGTTCCTTCTTGATCAGGGCACCCGAATCAAAACCCCGACCGGTATAAGCGCGTGCCCATTCACGGGCGATAAAGGCCTGAATGTAGTCAAACTCACCCGCCTTGAACGCTTCAAGCTGAGCGGTGTTGTCTTTGTAAATTTTGTAGGTGATGCGGTCAAAGTTAAAAAAGCCCCGCCGCACATTCAGCTCCCGCGCCCAGTAGCCCGTGTCGCGCTCGTAGCTGATGTCTTTGCCAAAATTAACTTTGCCGATGCGGTAAGGCCCGCTGCCTATGGGCGCATCAATCACTATTTTGTCCAGCGGCTTGCCCTCGCCCCACTTGCGGCTGAAAACCGGCAGGCTGCCCGCAATCAAAGGAAGCTCCGCATTGACCCGCTTGAAATCAAAACGTACAGCGCGCTCACTCAACACCGTGACCGTGCTGATCTCGCCAAAAATAGTCCGGTATTGGGGGGCTGCTTCTTTAGAGGTGAGTTGATCGAAGGAGTGTTTGACATCGGCAGCCAACACCGCGTCCCCATTGTGAAATTTTGCCAGCGGGTTGAGCGTAAACACCGCCGAGAGTCGGTCTGCTGCCAGCGTGACATCCTGCGCCAGCAGTCCGTAGGCTGTGGTCGGCTCATCCAGCGTGCCGGTCAACAGTGTCTCGAAAACCAAGCCATTGAGGCTGGGTGGCGCGCTGCCTTTGAGCGTGAAGGGGTTGTATTTGTCAAAGTTGGACAAGCGAGTGGGCGGCACCAATGAAATTTCACCGCCTTTAGGGGCCAAAGGGTTGGCGTAATCGAAGTTCTGAAAGTTCGCCGGGTACTTGATATCGCCAAACTGGGCGTAGGCATGCGCGGCCCAGCTCGGGGGCACGAGCAACCAAGACAGCCAAAATGCAAGTCGTAAACAGAATTTGCGCATGCGACAATTCTCCACACATTTACAACCCGAGAGACTTATGGGATTCCTGACTGGCAAAAAATTATTGATTACCGGTGTTTTGTCCAACCGATCCATCGCCTATGGCATCGCGAAAGCCTGCCACGCCCAAGGAGCGGAACTGGCTTTCAGCTACGTGGGGGAACGCTTCAAAGACCGCATCACCGAATTTGCGGCCGACTTTGACTCAAAACTGATTTTTGACTGCGACGTGGGCAGCGATGAACAAATCGCCCAGCTCTTCACCGATCTGTCCAAAACCTGGCCGACCTTTGATGGCTTTGTCCACGCCATTGGCTACGCCACGCGCGAATCCATTGCCGGCGATTTTATCGATGGTTTGAGCCGCGAGGGCTTCAAAATCGCCCACGACATCAGCGCCTACAGCTTCCCCGGCATGGCCAAAGCCGCCCTGCCTTACCTCAACCCCAAGTCAGCCCTGCTCACGCTCACCTACCTGGGTGCCATACGCACCGTGCCCAACTACAACACCATGGGCCTAGCCAAGGCGAGCCTAGAAGCCTCGGTGCGCTACCTGGCTGAGTCGCTAGGCCCCAAAGGCATGCGCGTCAACGGCATCAGCGCAGGTCCCATCAAAACCTTGGCTGCCAGCGGCATCAAAGGCTTTGGCAAGATACTGAGCGTAGTGGCCGAAACGTCCCCCATCCGTCGCAACGTCACGATTGAAGACGTGGGAAACGTTGCCGCCTTTTTACTCTCAGACCTCGCCGCAGGCGTGAGCGCTGAGATTACCTATGTGGACGGTGGGTT